>CAXGVD010000006.1:0-21636 GCA_964012695.1 uncultured Opitutia bacterium | reverse complement strand
GAATGCTGAAGGCTCCGAGTCGGTCGTGAAGCTCAAGGCCCGGGGGGACACTGGAATCGAGATACAATACTACCGGCACGGCGGTATCCTTCCCTTCGTCCTGCGGCAAATCCTGGCGGTATCCTGAACTCTCGGAGGTTCGGCGGGACATGGGCGAAGGCGAACAATCGGTTTATCAAGTCTGCGTCCAACCGGATTGCGTGTTCATCCGCATTTGCGGGCGGGCGTCCTATGTTAATTGCGAGCCCATTCGTCGTTTTCTCACCAAGGCGTTGGAGGGCGGGAAAGAAAAAATCGTATTGGACTTTAAGGAATGCGGAGGCGTGGACAGCACTTTTCTGGGCATTCTCGTAGGTGTCGCCCTTGAACTGCGGGGGCGAGAAGACGGCGGTTCCATGACCCTTTTGCGGCTCGGCGAGCGAAACTTGGAAACCGTGCGGAACCTCGGTATAGACCGAATCGCCGAAGTGGCCGAACAAGACGACCTGCCTGAGAGCGGTCTTATGGAGGAGTTGGAGGGCGAAGAAACCTCGACTTCCCGCAAGGAGGTGTACGAGGCCCACAAGCGCTTGATGGCCTTGAGCTCCGATAACGCCCGCAAGTTCCACGACGTGGTCACCTTTCTCGAACAACGTTTGGCGGAGGAAGGCGTTTCGGACGAAGTGACGTGATGTTCGAGTTTCTTCTGGTTCTTGCGGGACTGGTGGTGGGGGCCGCTTTGGCATGGCCCGCTTTGGTTCGGGCCGGACGGGAAAATGTCAAGCTGGACGAAGAACGCCAACTTCTGGAGCAGGAGAAGTCTATCGTCGTCGATTTCATGCACAACCTTGTCGCCGCCATTGGGGAAGGGGTAGAACGCGGGGAACTGTTTCGTCGCATAGCTCACACGGCCGTACTCAGCACTGGGGCGATGAGTGCCTGCGTGTACGAACGGGTGGAGCGGGATCGGCTACGAGGTACGGCCGTGGAAGGTTTGTTTCCTCCACAACGACGTCTTCCCCAAACCCCCGAGGAACATCCTGCCACTCGGGCCCGTTTTCTTGAGAACACCTTGCGTTCTGAAGTCCTTGAGCCCGGCGAGGGCATCGTAGGGGAAGTTGCCTGCACGGGTAAGCCCGTACTGATCCGCAACGCCGTGAACGACCCCCGCATTACGCGGCACGCCGACCCGGCTCTCGCCGTCCGCTCCGTCATCTACTCCCCCATTAAGTTCAACGATGAGCTGATCGGCGTGCTTGCGGTGGCCAACCCCGCCAATGGCTTGCCTTTCACTGAGACAGACTTCTCCCTAGTCAACTCGCTTGCCGAGCAAGCCGCCCTCGCCGTCCGCAATTCGGATGTCATGCACCTGCGAATCGAAAAAAACCGGTTCGACATGGACCTCTCCCTCGCTCGAGAAGTGCAGACCTTGTTCCTGGCTGACAGTTTTCCCGATTCCAAGACCTTGGATCTGGATGCCCGCTACATTCCTTCCAAGCACGTGGGCGGAGATTTTTACGACCTGCACAAAGTCGGGCGCAACCGTTACGCCGTGACCATCGCGGATGTATCCGGAAAGGGAGTTTCCGCCTCCCTTCTCATGGCTATCTGCCAGACCAACCTGCGGCACTTTGTGAAACGGGCAGGGTCGCCGTCCGAGGTGCTCGTGAAGTTAAACCGCGACTTGAACGAGCGGATGAGGAAGGACATGTTCATCACTCTCTTTCTCGCCTTCATCGACACCGAGAAAAACACCCTTACTTATTCCCGAGCGGGACATGAGCCTGCCCTTCTGCGCCGTGCCTCCGGCGACGTGGAAACGCTTGGAGGAAACGGCATGGCCCTCGGGATGGTGCCGAACGAACTATTTGAGGAAATCGTCGAGGATTGCGTCACGTCTTTCGAGTCGGGGGACCTTCTCGTTCTCTTCACCGATGGCGTGACTGAGACCATCAACCGCGACAAAGATGAGTACTCCCTCGAACGTCTGAGCTCGAAACTCAGAGGCATCGGCGACAAGAGCGTGAAGACCTTTCACGACGACCTGTTGCGCGATTTGGACGGCTTTGCGGGTGAGGCGAACGAGCCTGATGACGTCACCCTCATCTCAGCCCGGCGCCTCTGAAACAGTTGCAGATCAGTCCAAGCGTCCTTCGTCCAGCTCGATGACGTCCGCGAAGGAGAGGAGATCGGGGCGGTCGACGGCACCCATGTCGGCCTTCACTTCCTCCAGTTTTTCCCGTGCCATGTCGCTCGTGCCCATCTGGACGAGCTTGCGGTTCCAGACGTGGGGCCGCAGGTCTTCGGGGAAGAGTTCGGTCAGGCGGCGGTCAATCTCCTCCTCGTCCTCGCTTTCCCGCACGATGGCGACGACCTCCTGCGGGTCTACCCCGAGGTGTAGGCAAAGGAAGCCGTCGAAACCCTTGGTGAAGTTGCGTTGGTAGCTCTTGGGGAGTCCGCCCGCCAAGTGCTTGCGTATCTTGGCGAGGAAGCGCGGCAAGTGAAGCAGGCCGCAGGCATGGGCTTGGTAGGGAGACGGGAGGTCCCTCAGGATGGAGCCGGTGGGGCCTTGTTCGTATTGTTCTTCGTCCATGTTTGCCTCGCGGGGGAAAAAACGCTTGATGAGTCGATCATGCATACGAACTTAGGCAACCCTCGGCAAATGCCAAAGCGGTGAGATGAACCCTCTGGGACGCGTCGCGGAATACCTCTTCCGCTACCGGGGCCTCTTCGCCCTTACCCTCATCATGGCCGCCGCCATGACGGTCTTGGGTGTGTCTGTGCCGTGGGTCATACAGGACACACTGGACCGTCTCTTCGCCGACACCGAGATGGAGACCGCCATGCTCCTGCGCGGCATCGCCTTGGTGGCGGGGCTGTACCTCGCCCGCGAGGTCTTTAACTGCCTTCGCATACGGGTGAACAATGTGCTGGAGCAGAAAGTCATTCTGGACCTGCGGCGCGATCTCCACGACAAGCTTCTGGCGCTTCCCATCTCCTTCTACGACCGCCGCAAGAGCGGAGACGTTGCCTCCCGAGTCGTAGAGGACGTGCAGAACGTGGAGCGGGCGATACTAGATGGCACGGAGCAGGGCACGGTGTCCGTACTTACTATCGCGGGTGTCACGGCGGTCATGTTCTACCACGAACCCCGTCTGGCCGCCATCGTTTTCCTTCCCTTGCCTGTGTTGTTGGTCATGGCCCGCAGTTACGCCAAGGTCTCGCGGCGAAACTGGAAGGCCGTGCGGGAAACTTCGGGCGAATTGAACTCCCTTCTTGTTGAGGACATTCAGGGCAACCGCCTCATTCACGGTTTCGCCCTGCAGGATAGAGAGCGCACCCGCTTCCTCGAAACCAGCGAGGAACTGCGCCGTCGCAACCTGCGGGCCATGTTTCGCTGGTCCGTGCAAGGCCCCACGGCCAGCTTCACATCCTCCCTGGGCATCGTGGCAGTGGTGGGTATGGGGGCCTACCTCCTCCAAACCGATCCCTCCTTCACCAATGGCGAGTTCTTCGCTTTCCTCCTTTACGCAAACATGTTCTACGAGCCCGTGCGACAGCTCGTCTCAATAAACAACCTGCTCGCTGCCGGCAAGGCATCGGGCGAACGCGTATTCGAGGTGCTGGACCATCCCGTGGATATACACGACCCCGAAGATTCCCTCCCTTTCCCTAGGGGAGAAGTGGGCCTGAGTTTTCGCCAAGTCCGCTTCTCTTATCCCGAGCGGGCGGGACTGGTGGAAGGCCTCGACCTCGAAGTGCCCGCCGGCAAGGTGACCGCCTTAGTCGGCCCCACGGGAGCGGGTAAGAGTACCCTCGCTAACCTCGCCATGCGCTACTACGACGTGGACGAAGGGGCCGTCCTCGTAGGTGGCGCGGACGTGCGTCAGCTCACCCTCGCCGACCTCCGGGGCAATCTCGGCATCGTCTCCCAAGACCCGTTTCTGTTCGACGCCTCCGTGCGGGAAAACCTCCTTCTGGCTCGCCCTGAAGCCTCCGAGCGGGATTTACTGCACGCTCTCGACGCCGCCTGTGCCAGCGAGTTCACCGACCGCCTGCCTGACAAGCTCGACACTCTCATCGGCGAGCGCGGCGTGCGCCTCAGCATGGGCGAGAAGCAACGCCTTACCATTGCCCGCGTCCTTCTCAAGAATCCGCCCGTGGTGATTCTCGACGAAGCCACTTCCAGTGTGGACGTGGTGACAGAGAAGCAAATCCAACGCGGACTCGAGAATCTTGTGAAGGGACGCACCACTCTGGTCATCGCCCACCGTCTCAGTACCGTGCGTCACGCCGACCAAATTGTCTTCCTCCAAGGAGGCCGCATCATCGAGCGCGGTTCCCACGACGAACTTCTCGCCGCCGACGGCCCTTACGCTATCCTTTGCCGACACCAGGAAAACCTCATACCCTAGGACTTCGAAACCGGCGAGGACTCGGCTCCTGCCGCGTAATGTCGCGTCGGGGCTGAGTCCTTCCTCGTAATGACGAATAAGTCGTTCAGTGAGACGTAACCGAAGTCAGTTCGCTTCATCCTGTTCCGTCTTCCGCCTCGTCACGTGTAGCAGGAGCCGGATGCCGGTAACGAACAGGTAGGGGCCGAAAAGAAACAAAACCCGAGCGAGCGCGCGCAGCCCTCCGTCCGCCAAGGGACCGTATACCCGATTTTCCGCCCAGTCGCGCAACTCCATGTTCACGAAGTAGTCCACGGCCAAGGCTCGGCCACCGAAGTAGCAAATCAAGGGCCACACCGTGAAGCCTACGCAGACGAACAGCAAGGCCAGCCACAACTCCTTTCCTCGGTCGATTTTCACGGATAATCTTTTGGCGCGCGGCAGGCCCGCCGGCAAGTGCGTCTCGTCAGGATAATCGGAGAGTCGGTGCGATTGAACGCTTTACAAGCGGGGAGCTTTGGAAAAGATAGGCATTTTCCCCGCTTTCCCGCCAACTTAGTTCCCGAACCCAACTTTCACATGAAAAAGCAAGTCCTCTCACTAGTCGCCGGCTTGGCGGTCTTCTCGACCTCCGCCTCCGGTCTTCTCGCCGCAACCGACCCGGCAAAAGCCAAGGTGTACGACGACGTGCTCGCTCCCGTCCTCGCCGCGAAGTGCTACTCCTGCCACGGCCCTGACAAGGACAAGGGCAAGCTTCGCCTCCACACCAAGGAGGACCTCCTCAAGGGCGGTAAGGGCGCGGGAGAGAAAATCATCGTCAAGGGTAAGCTCGACGACAGCGAACTCTACTATCGTATGGACCTGCCCAATGACGACGACGATGTCATGCCCCCCTTCGATGAAGATGAACCACACGACGCCGTCACGCCCGCTCAGCTATCCGTGTTCAAGGCTTGGATTCTCGCCGGTGCCGACTTCGACGCCAAGGTGACCGACCTCAAGGGCGACGCCCGCAAGGCCGCCGAAGACATTCTCAAGAACCCGCCCAAGGCCAAAGAGTCAGCCACCGCTTCCCTCCGTCCTAAGCTTCCAGAAGTGCCCCCCGCCGATCCAAAGGCCCTCGCCGCCTTGGAAAAGCTCGGCCTGCTCGCCATGCCTATCGCCCAGAACACCAACGCCCTCTACGTCAACGCCTCCTATGCCGGCGACAAGTTCGGTGATGAGCAAGTCAAGGCCCTCGCCGGCGTGTCCGGTCAACTTCTCTGGCTCAACCTCGCCCGTACCAAGGTGACCGACGCCGGTCTCGCCGAAGTCGCCCAATGTGCCAAGCTCACCCGCCTCCACTTGGAAAAGACTGCCGTGGGAGACGCCGGCCTTGCCCATGTTGGCAAGCTTGGCGAAATCGAGTATCTCAACCTCTACGGCACCCAAGTTTCCGATAAAGGCATAGCCCACCTCAAGAAGCTCAAGAAGCTCAAAAAGATTTTCCTTTGGCAGACCAAAGTGACCAAGGCCGGCGCTACCGACTTGCGCGGCGGCTTCGTTGACGTCAAGGCCCTCGCCAAGCTCGAAGCCGATCGGGACAAGCTTAAAAACGACGTCGATAAATTCCGCTCGGGCAAGGAAAAGGAAGTCGCCACCCTGGAGGAAGCGGTCAAGAAGGCTGGCTCCACCGCCGATTCCCCCGACCCCGTGAACGCCAAGTGCCCCGTCTCGGGCAAGGATTTGGACAAGAGCAAGAAGTCCGTGTTCGAAGGCAAGACCGTCTCCTTTTGCTGCGACAACTGCAAAGGCAAGTTCGACAAGGACCCAGGTTCCTTCCGGGCCAAGCTCAAGGACTTCAAGCCTTCCGACGCTTTCAACAAGGCCAAGGAAAGGGTCGATTCCGCCAAGGACGCCCTTGACGCCGGCGTGGAAGAACGCCTTGCCACCCTCCGGACCGTTCTGGCCAAGCTTAACAACGCCGGGCCCCTCATCAACCTCGGCTGGGACGCTCCGGCAACCAAGGAATCCGAGAAAAAGTAAGCTTTTTATCCCCCTAATTCTTAAGTCCTCGTCGGGAGACCGCTGGGGCCTTCTCTTTTGTTCAGGTCGGTTAACTTCGCACTTAACCTTTTGGTGAGTCCGGCTTATGTTCGCCGTTTGTGCCCGAGACCTTAACCAAATACAATCGTCTTCATCCTGAGGAAGCGGACGCCGCTCACGTCTGGCACCCCTTCGCCCAGACTGCGGAACGGAACGACTGTCTGCCTCTGTCGATTTCTCACGGCGAAGGCTGTCGGTTGTTTGACGAGGAAGGGAATGAATACCTAGACGGCTATGCCGCCACTTGGACGAACGTCCACGGCTATCGGGACGCCGATCTCGATTCGGCGCTCGTCGAACAGCTCGGTCGGGTGGCTCACTCCACTTACCTCGGTCTCGCCCATGATCCCGGCGCTCGCCTCGCGAAACGTCTCGTTGGTCTCGGCCCGGAAGGGCTTAGCCGGGTCTTTTATTCGGACAACGGTTCGGGGGCCGTGGAAGTGGCCCTCAAGCAAGCTCTGCGCTACCGGCAACTGGTGGGCCAATCCGAACGAACGGTGTTGGTTGCGATGGAAAACGCCTACCACGGCGACACCTTCGCCACCATGTCGCTCGGCGGAGACGGTCCCTTCAACGAACCTTGGCGTCCTTGGGCGCTCCCCGTTCGACATTTCAAGGCGCCCACCTGTCTGGAGCGTGACGGTGCGATCCTGCACGCCGATTCTTCCCGCAGTCTCGCCTCGCTTGAACGCTTGCTGGAAGAGGAAGACGGCAAGGTAGCCGCAGTTGTTCTGGAGCCTTCCGTTCAAGGTGCGGCAGGCATGATTCAGCAACCGCCTGGCTTCGTTGCAGAAGTGGAAAAACGTTGTCGTGAAGCTGGCAGCCACTTGATTCTGGACGAGGTGTTCACGGGCTTCGGGCGGCTCGGTTCCATGCTCGCCTGCATTGAGGAAGGAATCCAGCCGGATTTCCTCTGCCTTGCCAAGGGCCTGACGGGCGGGTACCTTCCTCTCGCCGCAACCCTGGCGACGGAAGAGATTTTCGACGCCTTCACCGGTCCCTTCCACGAGCACAAAACCTTTTACCACGGCCACACCTTCACGGGAAACCCGTTGGCCGCCGCCGTGGCCCTTTCCAATGTCGAAAAGCTGGAAGCTCGTCTGACTGACGGTTCCGTGGCTCGAACGGTTGAAACCTTCGGCGGGCTATTTACCCAAACCTTCGCCGACCACCCACGGGTTGCGGAAGCCCGCCAACGAGGCCTGACCGCCTGTCTCGACCTGCGCCCCGAACCCGCGGCCGCCTTTCCTGTCACTCGCCGTTTCGCCCGCGACGTTTGCCTGGAGGCCCGCCGACGCGGCCTCCTCTTGCGTCCCTTGGGAAACGCATTGCCCCTCGTCCCCCCCATCGCCATTTCCGACGACGACCTCGCCCGCCTCTGTTCAACTACCCTCGAAGCCCTCGAAGCCACGCCCGTCTGAGCCTCTTTTGCACCAACCGTAACTTTGAACCATCCAACCCAAGAAACGATGACACTCCACACAATCGAAACCGTCCGAGCCATTCATGACCTGCCCATTACCACGCTCATCTTTAGAGCCCAAGCCGCCCACCACAAGCACCAGGACCCCGCGGGCGTGCAGGCCTGTGCCCTCAAGTCCATCAAGACCGGTTCCTGTCCCGAAGACTGTAAGTATTGTCCCCAGTCCGCCCGTTATGACACCTTCGTGGAAGCTGAACGCCTGCTAGATACAGAAACCATCCTGAACGATGCCCGAGCCGCCCGTGAAGCCGGCGCCACCCGCTTCTGTATGGGAGCGGCTTGGAGAAAGGTGGCGGATGGCCCCCAGTTCGATTCCGTCCTCGACACCGTTACCGCCGTCCACGGCATGGGTATGGAGGTCTGCTGCACCCTCGGCATGTTGGAGAAGGAACAGGCCAGTCGGCTCAAGGATGCCGGTTGTTCCGTCTACAACCACAACCTCGACACTTCTCGCGAGTTCTACTCCGAAATCATCACTACCCGCACCTACGACGACCGACTCGCAACCCTCGCCAACGTCCGCGAGGCGGGTATGGAGGTCTGCTGCGGCGGCATCCTAGGCATGGGGGAAGGCCCCGACGACCGCCTCGCTCTCCTTGCCGAACTCGCCAACATGGACCCCCAGCCCGACTCCGTTCCCGTCAACGCCCTCGTTCCCGTGGAGGGCACCCCGCTGGCCGAAATCAAGAAGGTGGACGGCATCGCTTTCGTCCGAGTCCTGGCGACCGCCCGGATCCTGATGCCTAAAGCCATGGTTCGACTCTCGGCGGGACGTACGGAAATGAGCGAGGAACTTCAGACCCTCTGCTTTCTCGCTGGTGCCAACAGCATCTTTCTCGGCGACAGGCTCCTCACCACCCCCAACCCTGAAACCAACGAGGACGCCGCTCTTCTCGAAAAGCTCGGTCTCCAGAACCTTCATCCCGATGAAGCCCGCGTCGCCCAAGGCCGCTCTCCCCGGAGGCAGAACCAAGAAGCCGCCCCGAGCGCCTGAAGGTTTTTTCTTTTCGCGTTTTCCCTCACGCCTCTCGTGCCTCCGGTCATTCTTGTCTCGGGAAACGATACGGACGTGGGCAAAACGCACGCCTGCGCCGCCCTCGTCCGTCGTCTGGCCGCTTCTCGGCACACCTCGTATCTCAAGCCCGTGGAAACGGGAACGGCCACGCCCATCGACGCCGCCCAAGTTGCCGAGGAAGCCGCCTCTTCCGACCTGCTCGTGCACACTC
The DNA here is from genome assembly GCA_964012695.1 of uncultured Opitutia bacterium. Classification (GTDB taxonomy): domain Bacteria; phylum Verrucomicrobiota; class Verrucomicrobiia; order Opitutales; family Seribacteraceae; genus CAXGVD01. Next base: position 12,469 of record CAXGVD010000006.1, on the reverse strand, counting down.
TGTTGAGCTTTCGGGCGCCGCTCGCCCCTGTCGAGGCCGCCCGCCTCGAAGGCGAAACCATAGACTTTCCCCACCTTCTCGACCAAGTCCGAGCTCTCGCCGCCTCGGCTGACGGTCCCTTGGTGGTGGAAGGCGCGGGCGGCCTCGCCACGCCCATCGACGAAACCGGACGCGACTGGCTCACATTCGCTCGCGCCTTGCCCGTCGATTACCTCGTTCTCGTTGCGGAAAACCGTCTCGGGCTTCTCAACCAAGTCCGTTTGCTCGCCTCCTATCTCGGAAACATTACCTTCCCTTGTGGTCTATGGCTTAACCAAGTCCACCCGCAGGACGCCGCTACTCTCGAAGCCAATGCCCGAGCTCTTCCCCGTGAAGTCCTGCCCGTTTGGGCCGAGCAAACTCTCGGAGCTTCCGAACCCGCCTTTACCGCCTTTCCATGGGAAACTTCGACTTGACCGGCTTCCTTTCCGAACGTGCCGAAGAAGCCCTTGCCGAGCGAGAATCCGCCGGACTCCTGCGCGCCACTCGCCCGTGGACGCCCGACGAGAATGTTCTCAACCTGGCGGACAACGACTACCTCGGCCTCGCCTCTCACCCAGAGGTGAAAGCCGCCGCCGCCGAAGCCATCGAGCGCCACGGTTGCTCCGCTTCCGCCGCACCACTCGTCACGGGCTTTCGTTCGCCGCACCTCCGCTTGGTCGAACGCATCGGTGCGTGGTATGGCGTTTCTACCGACCAGATTCTCCCGTGGAATTCCGGCTACGCCGCAAACCACGCCGTCCTCGGACTTCTCCCCCAAAAGGGAGACCTCGTTCTTGCCGACCGCCTCGTCCACCACAGTATGCTCGCCGGCATCCTCGCAAGCGGAGCCCGCCTCCGCCGCTACCCCCACCTTGACCTCGACCAACTCCAAAACCTTCTTGAACAACGCCCGTCGAAGCAAGCCACCTTCGTCGTTACCGAGACCGTCTTCTCCATGGACGGCGATCTTCCCGATCTCGCCCGTCTCGCCGCCCTTCGCCAACGTCATCGTTTCGTACTCGTCCTGGACGAAGCGCACGCCCTCGGCTGGTACGGTGAAAGAGGGGCGGGTTTGGCCGAAAAGGAAAAACTCGTCGAGCAAGCCGACGTCCTCGTCGGCACTCTCGGCAAGGCTCTCGGCTCTCATGGAGCCTACGCCGTCTTTCGCGATTCCGCGGTGAAGCGACAGCTGGAAAACTTCGCGGGCGAATATGTTTTCTCTACCTTTCTAGCTCCTGCCGCCGCCGCCGCCGCCGCTAAAGCCATCGATCTCGCCGAATCCCTCGCCCTCGAAGGTGCCACCCGTCGCCAAGCCTCCGCCACCTTCCGCCAAAACCTGAGGTCGGAAGGCCTTCCCGTTCCAAAAGGGGACTCGCCCATCATTCCCGTTCCACTCGGCCAAGCGGACATCGTGACGAAGGTCGCGGACCTCTTGGAGAACGAAGGCCTCAAGGTGGCCGCCATTCGCCCGCCGACCGTTCCTCTTGGAACCGCGCGCCTGCGCCTCTCCCTCAAGGCTGGCCTCTCACTCGAAGGACTTGCCGTCCGAATCTCAAAGGCCGTGAAGGCAGCCCGATGAAGTGGCTCTGGATAAGCGGTTGGGGCTATCCAGCCGGCTGCCTTCTCGCAGCGGCGGAGAAACGATTCCCCCAAGCGGAGCACCATGTTCTGGCTCCCACCTCTGACGCTCGTGCGGAAGCCGGTCTGTTCGATTGGGTGGGCGGTCATTCCCTTGGGGCTTTCCTTCTCCTGCGCCACCCCGAACGCTTCCCCGCCAGACGCGGACTCGTTCTCCTCGCTCCCTTCCTCGCCTTTCCCGCCGAGGCTGCTTGCGGCGGACGGATCAAGCTCGCCCAACTCAAGCTCACCGCTCGGCTTCTGAAGAAAGACCCTCAGGCCGCCCTCAACGACTTCTATCTACGCGCCGACCTTGGCCTGCAACTCGCCGTCTCTCCGCCCTACGCCATCCAAAGTTTGGAGTGGGGCCTCGACCTGCTCGCACGCGAAACCGTTTCCGCTGGCAAGCTCTCCACCTTCGTCCGGTCTGTCGTACTTGGTTTGCGAGACCCGCTTCTGGACGCCGCTCGAATCGCTCGGGACTTTCCTGAAGCCACCCTTTTGCCGGATGTCGGCCACCGCTTCGAGGACTTGCTTGCGGGTGTGGACCCTTCTCTTTTCGCCTCCCATGCCTGACTTCGAGACCAGTGCCCCGCGCTACCACGCCGCCGCACATGTTCAAGCCGAACTGGCGGCATGGGGAGCCGAGTGGCTGGAGACCGACCTTAGCGGCCGGCTCGCCTTGGAGTTCGGAGCGGGCACGGGCCTCTTCACCCGATACCTCGCCGCCACCGGCGCCGATCTCTTTGCCACCGACCTATCTCCCTCCATGATTCGGGAAGGTGCTCGCAACGTTCCCGCAGCCCGTTGGCTTACCCTTGACGCCCGAAACCCCCAGCACTCCGCCCTCACCCCCGCTTTCATAGATCGTCTTTACTCCTCCGCCCTTCTACAGTGGGCTTCCGACCCCGAACAAATCCTCGCCCGCTGGGGCGCCCTTCTTCGTCCCAGGGGACGCATCCTGTCCCTGATTTTCCTCCGAGGAACCTTGGCGGAACTGGAGGAAACCTCCCCCGGCGTTACCTCCCTGCAATGGCGTTCGGCGGATGAATGGACTGAGGCCCACGCCCGGGCCGGCCTGCGCGTCCTTCGGGCGGAGGTATGCGAACGGACCTTCGCCTTTTCCCATGGGGCAGCCCTCCTCGATCACCTCCGAACCATCGGGGCGGCCCAAAAAAACCGTCTCGGCCCGGGGCGACTGCGGCGCCTCCTGCGAGAATACGACCAACGTTTTGGCGCTCCCGACGGCAACGGCGTACGCTCAAGCTGGTGCTTTTTTCGGGTCGAGGCGGCTTGTCCAGCCGAATAGGTTTGCTTTTTTCATCCCCGCCTAAAGGTTTCCCCGCCATGCAAAATCCGCAAGATGAAGCCTTGGCCATTTTCGAGGAAACGGGGGCCCTGCTCAAAGGGCATTTCATCTTGCGCTCGGGCCTGCGCAGCGGCCACTTCTTCCAGTGTGCTCAAGTGTGTCAGTACCTCGACAAGGTAACTCGCCTCACCGAACTTCTTCTGGGAAAACTGAAGGAGGTAGAGCTTGACGTAGTGGTGGCTCCCGCCATGGGAGCTCTCGTTTTAGGGCAGGAGGTGGCCCGCCAGTTGGGCAAGCGCTTCATTTTTCTGGAAAAGGTGGACGACAAGTTGGCCCTCCGTCGCAACTTCAAGCTGGCTAACGGCGAACGTGCCCTCGTGGTGGAGGACGTCGTCACTCGGGGCGGGCGTGTCCGCGAGGCCCTCGACATCGTTCAAGCCCACGGTTGCGAAGTCCCCGCCGTCGCCATCCTCGTGGACCGTAGCGAGAGCCAAACGGATTTCGGTATTCCCCTCGTCAGCCTCATCGAAATGAGCTTCCCCACCTACGAACCCGATGCCCTGCCCCCCGAACTGGAAGCCCTTACCCCCGTCAAACCGGGCAGCTGAGGTTCATCCCCGCCGCCCCGTCCAGCGCAGTGCGGAAAGGTAGCCCCACAGGGCCCCCGTCACCAAGCCACCAGCATGCGCCCAATTGGCGATAGCGCCGAAAATGCCAGTGAAACACAAGGCAAACCACGCCAGCATGATGACGACCGTCGACTCCGGTAGCCCCATGCCGTCTCCGGGGTCGTACTTTCCCTTCATCCAGACGTAGCCGAACAGCCCGTAAACCACTCCCGACATGCCCCCGAAGTGAGGGTTGCCCCCGCTGACTTGGTATTGAAGCAGGTTCGAAAGCACGCCGACTAGCAGGACGAAAGCAAGAAAGAACAAAGTTCCCCGCCGGCTCTCGATCAGGCTCCCCAAGTCATGCAGCCACCACATGTTGAAGAGAACGTGGATGAAGCCGAAGTGGAGAAATATCGGTGTGATCAAGCGCCAAACCTGACCCTCCAGAACATAAGGGAGATACAGCTTGAATGGGGACGTGTATTCCTTCTTTCCCCCCATTTCCGTTACGAAGAAAGTGGCCACGCAGGTAATGATGAAGGCCAAGGTCATCATGCCCGTGCGGCGGTTCCGGTCCTGAAAGGACGCTCTCAGGTTTTCCTCCCGCCGGCGGCTTTCCTGCTTCGCCTCTTCCTTGCGTTCCGCTTGGGCGCGCTTCCGTCCTTCCTTGGATAAGTCAGCATACTTCGGGTCATCCGGGTTTTGCCGGAACGCCCGCAGCTCGGCCATGGCGGAGGCGAGCTTGTCCTCGTCCTTGACCCACACCGTCCACGGGCCCCCTTCCTCTTCCTCTTCCATTTCCGCTTCCATATCCTTGTAGAGCAGGAAGCCCGTGAAGAGAGAGGCTTGGTCCTCGTCTTCGAATTCGCCTAACGGCCTCATGCCTGTACGTTAGTAGCGCCGTCGAGCAGGTGCTTCAACCGCCAACTTGCGGGAACAACGCACTCGTCTTCAGTATAAGGCCGAAACAGAGACCGGAGGTGAAGTCGATACCCGCAAACAGCATCCTCTGAAAGGGCCTCAAGTTAATCAGCACAATGAGGATGATGAATCCGTAGGAAGCCAGCTTGGCGTAGGTTTCCTCCTTCATGCGGACGGCGTACTTGAGAAAGTGAGAGCCGTCCAAGGGAGGGATGGGGATGAGGTTGAACAGAAGAAGCACGCAGTTGAGCTTGATTACGATTTCCACCAATTTATTTACCGTCTGGCTGACCTCGCCTGTGGCCCCGAAAACCACGCCTGCCGCAACCGCCGTCAACACGGCGATACACAGGTTGGAGAAGGGACCGGCGGCGGTGACGAGGAGGTCGTCCCGCACCCGCGTCTTTTCATTGGGAAGGGAAATCCGAACGGGTTTGCCCCAACCTATGACGGCAAAGCCCGGACTAAGGAAGATGACCAGCAGAGGAATGAGAAAAGTGCCGATGAGGTCGGCGTGGGCGAGCGGGTTCAAGGTGACCCGTCTTTCCGAACGGGGCAAAGGGTCGCCCAGCTTGTCCGCCGTGACGGCGTGCGCCCACTCGTGAATCCCTATGCTCGCCACTAGGACGAGAAAGAGAAGGAATTTGTCCGCCGTTTCCCCCGTCATGGCGAGCGGCGCGGCGTGATGAAGGTTTGCGGCGAGAGCGTTCACAGATTGGGAGCGAGGCCGGGCGCTGAATTATTCGCTCCGGGGAGGGTCTCGGCGAAGCCGCTTACACGGAGGCGTACGTTACCGTTTCCGTCGTAGGCCGCCCGAACGGCGTCCACTCGCAACTCTCGCAGGAGTTTTTCCTGTTCGAGACGTTCCGAGACCGCCCGCAGGCGGTTTAGGTTGTCGTCCGCAAGAAGCTCCGATACGCCGTCAGTCTGACGGTGGAACATGTTCGCTTCAGGCTTCGGGAACACATTTTCCTTTGGCTTGCCGAGTGCATCGAGTTGCTTTTCCAAGCTCTCCTTGGTGGTCCGAAGGGCGGAAGACCGAATGCCGCGCAGAAGTGCTTTCGCCTCGTCCGGACGTCTTAGCTCGGCCAGTACTCGGGCCTCTCCCATGGCGAGGTATTCCCGTTCCGCTTCAGGGCGGTTGCTGGCTTCCCGCCGCAACCCCCGCCAAAGAGTCAGGGCTTTGTCCCAATTGGGGTCGGCAGCGTCGAAAAAGCTTTGGGCGTAACGCAACTTGTACTCGAAGTTGCCTGGAGACAATTCGCTGGCGGCGCGAAAGGCGTCGTGCATGCCGTTGGCGTTCGTTTCAGCCGTGGTCACGCCCAAGTCTACCAAGTCTTCTCCGAAAAGAAACAGAAACACTCCCAACTGGTGGTGATACGCCGGCTCCTTGGGCTCCAGTTCCACCGCCTTTAGCATAAAAGGCAAGGCGTCTGCGGGGCGTCCCTCTTCCACCAAGTAGTTGGCAAGATGTTGCTTCACCACAGCGAGGCGCGGGTCCACCTTGTCAGCTTCCAGAAACAACCCCGCCGCTTGCCTGTCCTGGCCCATCCGGCGAAGGAATTTCCCGTAGAGAATTAGGGCGTAAGCGTCTTCGGGGTTGTCGTCCAGGTATGTTTCGTAAGCCGTGACCAATGCCTGAGCGCGTCTCGTGAGTTCGCTTTCGCTCAAGGGCCGGGCGGGGTCCGATGTTCTTTTGAGGAACTCCTCTTGCCGCTCCACGATTTGGGATAGGCGCTGCCCCGCCAAGGTCAGGGAAGGCGAGGCGCTTTTTGGCTTGTCGCCCGCAGACGGACTTCCCAAAACCGAGACGAGCGGCAGGAGGATGCAAAAGAAGCCTGAACGAACGGAGGGTAACACCATAAATACGATTTGCCATGATGCGGTGCCGGCCCGCGCTTTTCAAGCTTGGATGGAGGCCGTCTCGCCCTGTATGCTGTCGCTTGCGAATGAAGGCAAGATGCCAAAAATTCCTTATTTTGCCCGCGTTTAAGGCGGTGGTTTTGCTTACCTGTCTCCTTGCGGGCCTATACCAAAGCCGAGCCGCCGACCGCTGGACGCCGGACTTGACCTACGGGCAACTGACTCAAAAGGCCCGGGCGGGCTCGGGCTATTTTCAAGGTTTGCTCGGTATGTACCTGTTGATGGGCGAGATGGGGCTGTCCGTGAACGTGGAGCTGGCCCGGCAATGGACCGAAGCGGCGGCCAGGAACAAGCACCCGTTCGGGGACTTCAACTTGGCGAACTTGGCCTTGCTGGACGGAGAATTCGACAAGGCCGCGTCCTTGTACCAGGATGCAGCTCTAAGGTTGGAGAGACAGGCTTCCGGCGGAGACCCCGTCGCCCTGTTCTGCATGGGGGAAATCGAGTGGACGATTCCCCCCAGGAACGCTCCGAGGGCCCTCATGTGTCTGCGCAAGTCCGCCGAGGCGGGCTTCCCAAGGGCGCAAGCGTCGTTGGGAGCGTTGAGCCTCAAGCTCAAGGACGAACTCCCCTCCGAAGAATTTGGCGTTAGCAAAGCCATTGCCTACCTCTCGGCGGCCGCCCGATCCCGTTCCGCCACGGCGCGCCACAATTTGGGCCTTGCCTATTTTTTTGGGGAAGGGGTGCCGCATGACGCGAAAAAGGCTGCAAGCTGGTTTCGTTTCGCGGCGGAGCAAAACTTTCTGGAGGCCCAGTATTCCCTCGGATTGATGCTGGTGGAGGGAGAGACGGGCTTACCCAAAAACGTTCCCGAAGGGGTGCGTCTCCTCAAGCTGGCCGCCGCCTCGGGTCATCTCGGGGCGAAGGAGGACTTATACAAACTGGGCCTCGGTGTGCGCCCGAGTGGCGCGGGGGCGGGGACTCCCGCTGTCGCTCCGCCCGTCTCGGCGGAAGGCTCCGGCTCCTTGGAACAAGTCAAAAAACTGTACCACGAGAAAAAGTATGCTGAGGCGTTCCGTCGTTTCGACGCTCTGGCCCGAAAGGGAAACGCAGAAGCCGCCCGCTACCTTGGGGTCATGAGTCTGGCTGGAAGGGGTTGCGAAAAGAACGTTTCCCACGCAAAACGCTGGCTGCAATATTCCGCCGGCCTGGGCGACGCCTCCGCCGCCAACATTCTCGAAAAGTACGCCGAGCTGTTCCGCTAGACGGCGAATGCCTCTGCAGCTTTAATGTCCCTCCGACGTTCTATAGGTCGAACTGCAGGGACAGGTCCACCCCGTGGGAGCCCAAGCGTCCGAATTCATCCGAACTCGTTGTGGTCATGTAGTTGTAGCCGATTCGGGCCGAAAGGGCCTCGGTGAAACGATGACCCAAGCCCGCTGAAACCTTGTAGCCGAGCAAGTTCTTCTTGTAGCTCCATTTGCCCGAGGGTCGCTGGATCTTGCACAGGCTGGGCCCGACCGAGCCGGAGAGGAAAAGCTCCGTTCCATTGCCCAAGTACAGGTCCCACCCCAACATCGCCATCAAGTAGTTGGTCTCCGCATGGCCCCAGCCCGCTTCGGAATCGTCGTAGCCCCTGCGACCCAGCTCCAAGCCGGTCCGCCACGGGCCGAAGTCGGCCCCGAAGCCAGCGCCGACCGAATAACCGCCGTCGTAATTGGCCACTCGATTTTCCTTCGGGACAAATTCCTTTTGCGGTGCAGCGTAACCACCGTGGAGCTGAAAATAATAGCTCTTCCGTCTGGGGCCGAGATTCACGTTTGTGGGGACTGGGTTGGGATTGGCGGTGGGGGGCGGCGGGGTTTCGTGCGGAGGCAGGACCGGCTCCAGAGGAGGAAGCAGGGGCTCGGGTGGTTCCGGAGGTTCTACGGGAGGGGGAGCTTCCGGCGGTGGAGCCACAGGGGCCGTGGTGGGAGGGTTGACGGGTCGTGGTGGAAGGGGTTGCCCCGCCCGCAGGGCCTCCAAACGAGCCCGTGCTGCCTCGAGGGCCTCTGCGTGCCGTTGCAGCCTTTGCTCGTTTTCAAGCAGACGGCGTTGTAGTTCAGCTGCCTTTTCGTCCATGTCGGCCACCTTCTGTTGAAAAGTGGTCTGACCGAAGGCGGCGCAGGAGACGGCGAAGAAGGCGATAATGCGAATCGACAGTCTTTTCATGGTCTGGTTGCCTGTGAGTTGTATGGAACGGAAGCCAAGGAACGAGCTTTGATAATTTGTCGCCCGCGCGTGAGGCAAGATGAAAAGTGAGAGCCATGACGACCCCGTGGAGCTTCCCATCGACGGGGTGCTGGATCTTCACGCCTTTCGTCCTGCGGAGGTGGCAGACTTGGTGCGCGCCTATTTGCACGAGTGCCGAACCCTGGGCGTTTTGCGGGGACGAATCATTCACGGTAAAGGTTCGGGTGTCTTGCGCAACGTCGTTCACATGACCTTGGAGAAAATTCCTTTCGTCGCGGGCTTTCGTCTCGGCGACGAAACCTCCGGCTCATGGGGAGCCACTCTCTTCGAGCTGAAGGAAGACGAACCTCCTTCACCTTTAATGCCTCGATAGAGCCATAAAGTCTCTTTTTTGGGCGAGGCTGACATGGGTCTCGCAGGTAGAGACATATTGACACGATATGCCTATGAGTGGCTTTCCTTAAAGTGTTGGTAATAAGACACTTAAGAGTTTATTATTTTGGCGCATCTTCTGCAAATAGGGTGGTGGGTTACGAATGATAATTAATAAAAACAAAATTAAAAAGGAGAATGCACCCATGCGCTTAAACGAAACGAAATATCCTGTCGCATACTTGAACAACGAGTTGGGCAAACTCTTTAACCTTGGGCGGCGGGCTCTGCCGGTAGCCGACGCCTTCTTCAACGACTTGACTTCCTGCTCTCCAGCCAGTGGAGACCGAGTCGTCGACATTCGCTTGCTCGATAAGGAGGACCGCTATGAAGTCCATGCCGCTCTGCCTGGTTTTTCCAAGAAGGAAATCTCACTCAAGGTGGAGGACGGACGCCTCCACCTCTCCGGCGAACGTAAAAGCTTGGGGGGAGATGCGTTTGGCTTCGCCTCGACCTTCTCCCGTTCGGTGAACCTGCCCGAGGATGGGGAAATTGACAAGGCCAAGGCGTCCCTGAGCAACGGCGTGTTGGTGGTGACTTTGCCAAAGGCGGCGAAGAGCATGCCGTTGGAAATCAAAATTTCCTGAGCGTCGGGCAACGCTCGTACAGGGAGGTTACAACTGGGGCGGGCCACAAGGCTCGCCCCATTTTGTTGACTTGGCTCCACTAGTCTGAACGGTTGTTTAACTGAATCTTTCGGCATGTCCAGACGCCTTCCCATATTGGACCAAAGGGACTCGGTCGTTTCTTCCTTGAAGGACGCGGGGCGTCTGGTCGTGACCGCCCCCACGGGTTCGGGGAAATCCACCCAACTACCTCAGGCTCTGGCGGACTCTGGAGTTTGGCCGGGGCAGGTGTTGGTGTTGGAGCCTCGGCGGATGGCGGCCCGCATGTTGGCTCGACGAGTGGCGGAGGAACGGGGGACGAGAGTCGGCGAGGAAGTGGGCTACCAGGTGCGTTTCGAGAGCATGGTTTCGGCTGGGACTCGTATCGTTTTCGTGACGGAGGGTCTGTTGCTCAGGCAGTTGCTTAGCGATCCCGAACTGCCGGGGGTTTCGGCCCTCGTTTTCGATGAGTTTCACGAGCGCAACCTGGCGGGGGATGTGAGCCTCGCGCTGGCCAAGTTTTTGACTGAGTCGAGCCGACCGGACTTGGCCTTGTTGGTGACTTCTGCAACATTGGAAGCGAAGCCTCTTTGCACCTATCTCGGAGGCTGTCCGCTCGTTGAGGTGGAAGGGCGACTTCATCCCGTGGAGGTTTCTTATTTTGGTGGAGAGCGGGAGGTGCCTGTGTGGGACCGTGCGGCGAAGCAGGTAGCCGCTTTGGTTGCGGAGACGGAGGGCGACTTCCTCGTCTTCATGCCTGGGGCTTATGAAATTCGGCGTACCTTGTCCGCCTTGGAACGTTTGCCGCGGTTGCGGGGCTTCGAGTTGCTGCCTCTTTATGGCGAACTTTCTCCGGACCGGCAGGACGCGGCTTTGCTCCCTGGTGTCCGGCGAAAGGTGGTGGTGGCCACGAACGTGGCGGAGACGTCCTTGACGATAGAGGGAGTGCGGGTGGTCGTCGATTCAGGGGTGGCCAAGGTGGCCCGCTACGATTCGCGACGGGGAATCAACGTACTATTGCCCGAGCCCATTAGCCGGGATTCGGCCAAGCAACGGGCGGGTCGTGCGGGTCGCACGGCTCCGGGCAGGTGCCTCCGGTTGTGGAGCGAGAAGGAGCACGAGAGGCGGGCGGAGGCTCGAACGCCGGAAGTGAAGCGTGTGGATTTGAGTGAGACTTGTCTCGCCCTCCGGGCGGCGGGGAAGGACTTCCGTTACCTCGACTGGTTCGAACCGCCCGAGGAGGAGGCCCTTGACAGAGCGGAAGAATTATTGGCCGTTCTGGGAGCCATCGATGGAGCCGGCGAGTTGACTGAACGAGGCCGTGCTATGTCCGCCTTTCCCGTTCACCCAAGACACGCCAGGGCCTTGGTTGAGGCACGCGAGCGAGCTTGTATGCCAGTGGTCGCGCTGGCCCTCGCTCTGGCTCAGGATCGTTCCATTCTTCTGCCGCTCAAGGACAAGCGGCGCGAGGTTGAGAGGGAGGACTTGTTCGACGCTTCACCGGGCGAACTGGAGTCCGACTTCTTCCTCTTGGTACGAGCTTGGAGCTACGCCGCCGAACATAATTTTCGGGCGAGCGATTGCGCGGATTTAGGTATTCACGCGGGCCGTTGCCGGGAGGCGGCGAAATTGGCCAGACGTTTCACCTCGGCCGCGGGGCTCGAGGACGACTCGGACTTGGCCTGCGAACCCGAAGCCTTCGCCAAGTGTATGCTGGCCGCGTTTCCCGAGCATGTGGGCAAGCGACTCAGCCGGGGCATGCTAACCTATGCCTTGGCGAACGGTAAAAACGCCGAGTTGCGCCGTAATAGCGCCGCCCGCGACGCCGATTTAGTGGTGGCGGCCGAGCTGGGCGAGATGCAGGCCAGGGGAAAGGTCGGCTTACTTTTGGGGCTAGTCACGGAAATTCGGGAGGAGTGGTTGAAGGAGACCTTTCCCGAGGCCCTCGTCCGTCGTGACGAAACGTATTTCGACGAACACGCCCGCACCGTGGCCCGACGGACTGCTCTTGTCTTTGGCGAACTCGTGCTTCGCGAGGAGTTGACGGGCGACCCAACGCCAGAAGAGGCAGCACGGGCCTTAGCCGAGGAAATCCTCTCGGGTAGGTTGCGTCCCAAGAAATGGAACTCGGAGGCGGAGCGTTTCGTTGCCCGACTTCAATTCGCCGCCAAGCATTGTCCGGAGTTGGAAGTGGAGCCATTCGACGCTGAGGCTCGCCGTTTACTTTGGGAACAGTTCTGTCTGGGCGAGAAGACTTGGCGCCCTTTGCGCAACAAGGAGGTGTTGCCTCTCCTGAAGGAATGGCTTTCGCCTGAGCAAGCCACCGCCCTCGAGGTTATGGCCCCCGAGGCGACGACCGTTCCGGGCAGGAAGCGGCCCGTCCCGCTTCGTTACGAACCCGAGGGAGAAGCTACCCTCGCTGCCACCGTCCAGGAGCTGTACGACTTGCGGGAAACGCCCGTCATCGGGGGGGGGCGGTATCCCCTGCGAGTGGAAATTTTGGCTCCGAACCGAAGACCCGTTCAAGTCACGCGCGACCTCGCCTCCTTCTGGGAAAGGTCCTATGCGGAGGTGAAACGCGACTTGGCGGGACGTTACCCCAAGCACGAATGGCGTTGAGGCCCTCTGTCGGAGTTTTGTTCGCGGCCCTCGCGGAGTGGGGTCGGGAACTGACGGAAGGCTTGCGGTGGACCATCTTCGGTCTTTCCTCTTCCGCCGACCGCTGCGAGCGCGGGCGCTACGGCGAGTGGTTGGCGGGGCGCCACCTTACCCGCAAGGGCTATTACCTCATTCATCAGAATTGGAGGAGCCCCAACGATCGACGGGACGAAATCGATTGGATTTGCAAGGACGCCGAG
>CAXGVD010000005.1:0-22109 GCA_964012695.1 uncultured Opitutia bacterium | reverse complement strand
CGAACCAGCTCTTCCATATCGGCTCCGTGTGCATGGTTGGGTTTAACTTCAAGGTTGGTTCGAAGCGTCCACTTGGGCGCAATCACCTGAAACAGCGTAGAACATAGGTTTTTTTGTCTAAAGGAAAACGGTTTTTCAGGAAAGCGGGTTTTGGCGACGCCGCAACCTTACCTTAAGAGGAGGAGCCATATCCGGTCATCTCGGACTCGGCTCGAGAAAAACCCGGGCTTTCCGGGCAAATGCTTGCCACCTTCGTGCCTAAAGCGGTGTTGGCACCATTCCTGCAAAAGAATTCGGCATACACTGGCGCGATTGTCCAGGTTAGCTGACAACAGGGTGAAATGGCGCGCGGTCCCTAGTGGGCCGCGCGTCATTATTTTTCGATAGGGGCCCTCGCAAGCCGACTAGAACGCAAGAGCAGTTTGTAATGTTGCGTTCCGGAGAAAAGTTTTACTGAAAGCATCCGTTATTAAAGAAAGTCCTCGCCCGTGGCTTTCTTCTCCCTAAAGGAATTCTGCTGCTCGGCCGTTCGAGCTTCGGCCAAGGTGCTGACGTGAACTGATTATCTTCACAAGTCGAACGAATCACAACCAAACACGCAATGTGCCCGCGTATGCAAACGGCAACATGCATGAGTTAAACCCTCAGAAGCTCCTCCCGAACAAACGTACCCACGGCCTTGAATAGGCTTGCCCCCTCCCCCGCCCGGACCAAGTTATACGCCCTTCAATTCTTTGATGAGCGAACTGAACGACAAGCCATCGGTTGATTGCGTCGAGATGGGCTTCATGGACGCCCGAGCCAAGGTCATCGACGTGGCGGCCTTTCTGGATCGCGTCCAACGGGCCGAACAGGACGGCGACTACCGCGTGCGCGAATTAAAAAAAGTCCTCTCCGTACTGAGTAGCGAAGAACCGAACCGGGCCAGGCAAGTCCTGCTCGGCTTGAGCGACCCGACCGACGAACCGATCCCCATCGCCCCAGGCAAAGGTGCCGCAGGAGCTTGGGACGGCGGTTCCGCCTGACCTCTTTTCGCTTTTTCCTTTTCCCTCCTTCCAACTCCGTCCTTTCATGCGATACGTCGAACCGCACGCCCACATGGTCAGCCGGACCACGGACGACTACCTCAAACTCGTCCACGCCGGATGCGAAGCCGTGTGCGAACCCGCCTTTTGGGCCGGTTTCGACCGCAGTTCCGCCCAAGGCTTTCACGACTACTACAAGCAACTCACCGAATACGAACCCGCCCGGGCCGCAAAGTTTGGCCTCCCCCACTACTGCTGGATTTGCCTCAATCCCAAGGAGGCCGAGGACATCAAGCTTGCCGAGGACGTACTCGCCATCATTCCAGAGTTTCTCGACGCCCCTACCTGTCTCGGTGTTGGTGAAATCGGCCTGAACAAGAACAGCCGCAACGAGCTGGAAGTCTTCGAACGCCATGTGGAAATCGCCGTCGAGCGGGACGAGCTCATCCTCGTCCACACCCCCCACCTCGAGGACAAACTAAAGGGCACCCGCCTCATCGTGGACGCCCTCCTCAACCAGCCCAAGATTCGCCCCGAGCGCGTCATCATCGACCATGTCGAGGAGCACACCATCTCCATCCCCAAGGACAAGGGTTTTTGGTCCGGCATGACTCTCTACCCCGAGTCAAAGTGCACCGCCCAACGAGCGGCGGACATGCTGGAGGTCTTCGGCTCCGACCGCATCTGGATGAACTCCGCCTGCGACTGGGGCGTCAGCAACCCTCTCGCCGTACCCGAAGCCGCCTTCGAACTGCGCCGCCGCAAACACTCCGCCGAAGCAATCGACAAGGTCCTCTACCAAAACCCCAAGACTTTCCTCTCCCAATGCCCCAAGTTCAAGGTCTGACCCGCTAGCTGCCCCTGATCAACCACGCCCCCCGGAGGACCTCCTCGCTCCGCTTTCCGCCTTTCGCCTTCCCAATGCGCCTCGCCCACGGAATCCACCTCGCATACTGCACCAACGTCCACAGAGGCGGCAGCTGGCCGGAAACCTTTTCCTCCATTGAGAACGACGTCATGCGCGTCCGCCGGGAAGTGGCCCCGGACGAACCCTACGCCATCGGCCTGCGTCTAGGGGCCGACGCCGCCAGGGAATTGGCCGAAGGGCGAAACCTCGTCACCTTCCGCCGCTGGCTGGACGAAAACGAAGCCTACGTCTTCACCATCAACGGTTTCCCTTACGGCGAGTTTCACGGTGCAAGAGTGAAGGAACAAGTATACCGTCCCGACTGGTCCTCCCCCGACCGCCTCGCCTACACCAACCTCCTCTTCGAACTCCTCGCCGAACTCTCCGACCACGGGGCCGAAGCGAGCGTCAGCACCCTCCCTGGTTCCTTCAAGGAGTTCATCCCCTCGGGACAAGCTCCTGAAGCCATGCTCGACAACCTCGTCGCCTGCGCCGGCCACCTCGAGAAAACCGCCTCCGCAAAGGACCTTGACCTCCACCTTGGCATGGAACCGGAACCCCTCGGCCTCTTCGAGACCTCCGAGGAAACCGTCGCCTTCTTCGAGCAACTCCAAACCCGCTTCGGTTCGGACTCCTCCTGGAAGCGCCTCCTCGGCGTCAACTACGACACCTGCCACCTCGGAGTGGAGTACGAACAACCCGCAACGGCACTCGGTCGCCTCGCCGACGCCGGCCTCCGCATAAGCAAGCTCCACCTCAGCTCCGCCCTCCGGACCGCCCCCACCCCCGAAAACCTCGACCAGCTCGACGACTTTATCGAACCCGTTTACCTCCACCAAGTCGTCGTGGCCGAAAACGGAAAAATCCTACGCCGCCACAAGGACCTGGACCTTGCCCTCGGCCACGCCCGCTCCCTTCCGACCGGCTCCCCCGACCTCGGGGATGAGTGGCGCATTCACTTCCACGTTCCCCTCCACGCCGCCCCCGGCGAAGGCCTCGGCGATACCCGCGACCACGTCGAAGGCGTCCTCGATCTCCTCGCCGCCGCACCCTACCTCTGCCGCCACCTCGAAATGGAAACCTACACATGGGAAGTGCTCCCCGACGAGCTCCGCTCCGGCGATGTGGTGGACCAAATCGTAAAGGAGTACGCTTGGACGTTGGCCGAACTGGAACGCCGCTCCCTCCGCTGAGGCCCGCCCCCCATGTCACTGCTCCACAACCTCCTGACCCTCGGGCGCGTCTCCAACCTGCCCACCGTCTGGACCAACTGCACCGCCGCCTGGACGGTCAACGCCTTCGCCTCCCCCGCCCTCCGGGAAATGCCCCGCCAGCTCGAGGAGCTCGCCGCCCTCCCCTGGAACCAACTCGGCTGGCTCCTCCTCGGGGCAAGCCTACTCTATGTCGCCGGCTGCACACTCAACGACGCCTTCGACCAAGACTTCGACCAACGCCATAACCCAGAGCGCCCCATCCCTTCAGGCTCCATGAGCCCAAAGTCAGTCTGGCTCACCGGCTCGCTCGAACTGGCCGCCGGAGCCGCCATCCTCCTGCTCCTCGCCGGCGTCTCCGCGCCTTGGCTGATCGCCCTCGCAACCGCCATTATCGTTTACGACGCCATCCACAAAAAATGGGTCGGTTCCGTCTGGCTGATGGCCTCCTGCCGCCTCTTCCTCTGGCTCGCAGCCGCCTCCGCCGCCTCCACCGCCTTGGCCCCACTGACAATCGCGTGGGCGTCGTGCGTCGCTATCTACGTGGCCGGCATCAGCCTCTTCGCCCGAGGAGAAGCCACGGGCGGAACCGACGGGGAAAACCGCCTGCCTCTCCCCCTCCTCTTCAGCCCCGTCTTACTCACCCTCGCCCTCCTCGTATACTGGAACAACCTTCCCCCGCTCGCCAAGCTCGCCGCCAACGCCGCCGGCCTCCTCTGCGCGTGGCTTGTCTACACGGCCGTGAACCGGATGCGCTCGGGGGAACCCGGTTGCATCGGACAAGGCGTGAGCCTCCTACTGGCGGGCATTGCGGCCAGCGACGCCGCCGCCGCCGCCTTCGTCTCCCCCACCCTCTCCTGGGCCTGCCTCTTCTGCGTCCCCATCGCCCTGCTCATGCAAAAGAAGTTTGCCGCCACCTGAACCCCAGCCTAGCCTGCCAACTTTCCTCCCGCCCTTCAATTACGTCCCATGTCCGGAGCCCACACCGTCATACGCCGCAACCTGCGACTCGACTTCCCGCACTGTGTGTACTTTACCAGGGAAGCGTTTTCCACGGCCAACGAAACCCTCGCCGAAATCCTCCGACCCGCCCGCGAAGGCAAGCGCACCAAGGTCATCCTCTACCTCGACGAAGGCCTCCTAGACGGCAACCCCAACCTCCCCTCACGTATCGAGCACTACTTCCGAGCCCACGAAGACGAACTGAACCTCGTCTGCACCCCCGTCTTCCTCCCCGGCGGAGAACCCGCCAAGAACGACTGGCCCCTAGTCGAAAAAATCTGGAACGACCTCAACGAATACGGCATGTGCCGCCACAGCTATGTTGTTGTAGTCGGCGGCGGCGCCGCCCTCGACCTCGTCGGCTTTGCCGCTAGCACCGCCCACCGGGGCATTCGCCTCGTCCGCCTCCCCACCACCACCCTCAGCCAAGGTGACGGCGGCATTGGAGTGAAAAACGGCGTCAATTTCTTCGGCAAGAAAAACTGGGTTGGCTCCTTCACTGTCCCCGACGCCGTCGTAAACGACTTCGCCTTCCTCCGCGGCCTCCCCGAAAACCAAAAACGCGCCGGCTATGTGGAAGCCGTCAAGGTCGCCCTGATCCGAGATCGCTCCTTCTACGAATTCATCGAGGACAAGGCCGAGGACCTCGCCATCTTCGAGGAAACCGCACTGGAGCAAGTCATCCGCAAGAGCGCCGCCCATCACCTCGACCATATCGTCGGCTCCGGAGACCCCTTCGAAAAAGGCTCCGCCCGCCCCCTCGACTTCGGCCACTGGGTCGCCCACAAGTTGGAGCAAATCTCCACCTTCCGCATCGGTCACGGTGAAGCCGTCGCCATCGGCCTCGCCGTGGACCTCACCTACGCCGCCCGCATCGGACTCGTAAAACCCGAGACCACCGAACGCATCCTACGCCTCCTTGAGACCCTCGGCTTCCGCCTATACGACGATCTTCTCCTAGCCCAAAATGACGGCGGCGAACGCATAGTCCTCGAAGGCCTCGAAGAATTCCGCGAACACCTGGGCGGCCAGCTCACCATCACCCTCATCCAAGGCATCGGCGAAGGCATAGAAGTGAATGCCATGGACAAAACCGAAATTCTTGCCTCCGTGGAAGACCTGCAAAAACGCCACCTAGCCGCACCCGTCGCCTAACCCAAGCCTCCCCTCTCGTACTCGAAAGCCCCAGCAACTCCCCAAAGAAGCCGGCCTCCTCATGACTACGCGCTCGGCCATCCTCAACGTCGTCGGCCTCACCCCCCGCCACCTTGGCAAGCACACCCCACGCCTTCGGGCCTTCGCCCAACGCCCCGCAAACGCCCAAGTCTCCATCGAGCCAGTCCTCCCCGCCCTCACTTGCTCCGCCCAAGCCACCTACCTAACAGGCAAAACGCCCGCCGAGCACGGCATCGTGGCCAACGGTTGGTACGACCGCACCCTCCACGAGCACCACTTCTGGAAGCAATCCAACCGCCTCGTCTCCGGAGAAAAACTCTGGGATACCCTACGCCGCATCCACCCCGGTCACACCTGCGCCAAGCTCTTCTGGTGGTACAACATGCACGCCACCGTCGACTTCTCCCTCACCCCCCGCCCCCTCTACCGCTCCGACGGGCTTAAGACCTTCGATGTCCACGCCCAACCCCTCTCTCTCCGCGACGAAGCCAAAGCTCACCTAGGCGACTTCCCCTTCCCCGCCTTCTGGGGCCCCCGAGCCGGCATCGCCTCCTCTCGATGGATTGCCGAGAGCGCCAAATTCGTCGAAGAGAAACACGCCCCCCACCTCTCCCTCGTCTACCTCCCCCACCTCGACTACGACCTCCAGCGTCTCGGCCCCGCGCACCCCTCCATTCCAGACCAACTTCAAGCCATCGACGAAGTAACCGGAGACCTCATCGACTTCCTCGAAAAGCACGGCGTCCAAGTCGCCGTTCTTTCCGAATACGGCATCACCGAGGCCAAGCGCGTCGTCTACCCAAACCGCGCACTCCGCCAAAAAGGCTGGCTCTCCATCAAAAACGAACTCGGCCTAGAGTACCTCGACTGCGGCGGATCCCAAGCCTTCACCCTAACCGACCATCAAATCGCCCACGTCTACCTCAACGACCCCAAACCCGAACTCGCCACGCAAGTCCGCGCCACCCTCGAAAACCTCGACGGCGTAGCTCAAATCCTACAAGGCCAAGACCTTCAAGCCGCCGGCCTTGCCCACCCACGCGCCGGAGACCTCGTCGCCATCGCCGAACCCGACGCCTGGTTCGCCTACTATCACTGGGAGGACGACGCCCTCGCCCCCGACTTCGCCCGCTGCATAGACGTCCACCGAAAATACGGTTACGACCCCGCCGAACTCTTCACCGACCCCGCAATACCCTTCCCAAACGCCAAAGCCGCGCTACGCCTCCTCCAGAAAAAACTAGGCTTCCGAACTTTCTTCGACCTCATCCCCCTGGACCCCACCCTAGTCAAAGGCACTCACGGCGCCATCCCCCCGGACCAAGCCGACCACCCCCTGTTCCTCGGACCCATCACCGACGCGCCAACCAAACCCATCCAAGCCACCAAAGTCCACGACCTACTCCTGCAATTCGCTCAACAAAACCCGACCACGTAAAACTGAAAAATTGAGGGCTTTCCTTGCAGTGCTTTGCCTTGCGAACTCCTCGGCCACAGCCGAACTGGAGTTGGCGGATGGCGTTTCGATTTCATTCCTGTCTGGCAAGGCAGCGGGGGAATTCCTAGCGAAGCCCGATGATTTCACGAAAAGCCTAAGCCAGTTTGATCGCTCGGCACGCCTGCGCGTAGGCCGAGTGGTAGATGAACGGCAGTTTTTGGCACACATAGCCAAACACGGACTGGACTGGACGGATCCTGAAAAGAAAAGGTTGACCGCAACGGTTAAGGAAACTCGTGCCTTGTTGCAGGACCTGCAACTGCCATTGCCAAAGGATATTCTTTTAATCAAAACTACGGGCAAGGAAGATGCTGACGCGGCCTATACGCGGCGCAATGGAATCATTTTTTCCGCCAAACAATTGAGGCGAGACGGTGACGGCATGCGGAAATTGTTCCTGCACGAACTGTTTCACATCATGAGCCGTAAAGACCCGAAGCTGGCGACGCGACTGTACCGGATCATTGGCTACAAGCCGTCACCCTCACTGAATTTCCCGGAGGAATTGGCGGCACGCAAGTTGACCAACCCCGATGCACCGTTTAATCGACACGCGATTGAGTTTGAGCACGATGGCAAATCCGTGACGACGATGCCGATTCTTTTTTCGCGCGTCCAAAAATACGACGATAAGCAAGGCGGCACCCTGTTTCGATACCTCGTTTTTCGGTTGCTCATTCTCGACCCCAATAATCCGGCCGAACCAGCGCGAGACGGGATGGGTGAATTGATTATGCTGCGTCCGGATAAGGCAAAACAATTTCACAAGAAGATCGGCCGCAACACCGGCTATATCATCCACCCCGAGGAAATCATGGCGGACAATTTCGTCTACATGGTTTTGGATCGGAAGGATTTGCCAAACCCGGAAATTGTCGAGCGCCTCCGCGCCTCTCTAACCGCTGAAAGAAATTGATCGATCCGGGAGAACAAAGGGGTCAAACGCAAAATATAAAGATTAACCGACCCGAAAATTCCAACCGCTCTCCCTGCTCTCCATCACAAACCACCCGGCTCGCAAAAATACATCCGCCACCATTCTTCTGCCTTTCTAAAAGCGTAATCTGTTGGCCTTACTGAATCTGCCAGAGAAAAATCGGTACTCCACGGGTATTGCCAGCGGATTTCCATAACTCAGCCTCCCTTGGCGGATGCGTTTCCGCCTGCAGCCAGATTTTCCGCGCCTCCACTTGGCCCAGAAGTGTCCGTGAAAAGTAGGTCTCGACGCAGGGCCGAGGATTCCCCGTTCTTTCAGAATCAACCGGGCCTACGCTTTTTTCAGGGCCTTTACGTCGCACGACCGAATCAATTCCTCCAAGCGGGTCAGGTTTTACTCCGAGGCTTCGTAAGGTCCTAGTTTAGCCGCCAAGCTTTCCAGTTCCTAGTCCTTCTCTTCGAAAAGGTAGGCGGCGGGCAACTCGATGGTGAGCGAATGCCGCATGCCTCAAGCCAAGCTCGTAAACCTGAGTTACTCAACGGCAAAGCACCTTTCCTCGACTTCGCTCGGGCTTGGACCTTCGAAAGATGTTGCGCGCAATTGTTGAGGTTTGCTCTTGCCCGATTCCTTGCAAACGGTTGAAGTCTGGCTCAAACATTCCGCTTAGGACCGCAAACCTTACTCTGAAGCACCTAGCAACCAACCAGTCCAACCCACATACATCGTGAGCAAAGCCACCGACAAACCTTCCGCCGACGACGAGAAAATGGCCAAGGCCCTCGTAAAGTCATACGAGAAGCTTAAGGACCAAGTGCACAACGTCATCGTCGGACAGGACGACGTGCTGGAGCAACTCCTCATCGCCATGCTGGCCCGGGGTCACTGCCTGCTGGAGGGCGTGCCGGGGTTGGCAAAGACTTTGATGATTCGCTCCCTAGCCCAGGCCATCAATCTAAGTTTCCGCCGCATCCAGTTCACGCCCGACTTGATGCCCGCCGACATAACAGGTACGGACATCATTCAGGAGGACAAGTCCACGGGGCATCGGGAGTTGGTGTTCGAGAAGGGGCCGATTTTCTCACAAATCGTGCTGGCGGATGAAATAAACCGTACGCCTCCAAAGACGCAGGCCGCCTTGCTTGAGGCGATGCAGGAGCACGACGTCACGGTGGGCGGCAAGACTTATCATCTGGACGAACCTTTCTTCGTGCTGGCCACGCAGAACCCCATCGAGCAGGAGGGTACTTACCCGCTTCCCGAAGCACAGCGGGATCGCTTCCTGTTCCAAATCATTGTCGACTACCCGAGCCGGGAGGAAGAGCGCCAAATCGTCGAACGCACCACCTCCACCTTCGAATCCAAGCTGGAACCGGTCATAGACGGCAAGACCATCATGGAGTGTCAGGAAACGGTACGCCGGGTACCCGTGCCAGACCATGTTTACGACTTCATCCTCGACCTCGTCCGGATGGCCCGCCCCAAGGAGGAATCCTCCCCAAAGTGGGTAAAGGACTTGATTGACTGGGGGCCAGGCCCGCGGGCCTGCCAGCAACTTGTGCTGGGCTCCAAGGTGCGAGCCTTGTTGCGCGGACGCTACCACGTGACGACGGATGACGTGGAGGCTCTGGCCCATCCCGTGCTCCGCCACCGCATCGTACCGACCTTCAACGCGGAGGCCGAGGGCATCACGGTGGAGTCCCTCGTCGACCGTCTCCTCAAGGACGCCCCCAAGAAGGAAGCGTCCGTGCTTTAATCCTTCGGGAATACGTTTCCCAAGTGATTTATTACAATGACTAGCGCGTAAGCGCGCACGAAAAGCTTTTTCCAGCATGGCCACGGTAACCGACTACCTGGAACCCAAGGACCTCGCCAAGCTAGCCAACCACCAAGTGCTGGCCAAACGGGTAGTTGAGGGGTTCTGCTCGGGCCTGCACAGGTCCCCCCACAAGGGTTTCAGCGTGGAGTTCAAGCAACACCGCCAGTACGTGCCGGGCGACGAAATCCGCCACCTCGACTGGAAGGTGTACGGCAAGAGCGACCGTTTCTACATTCGCGAATACGAGGAGGAAACCAACCTGCGGTGCCATCTGCTGCTGGACGCCAGCGGCTCCATGGCCTACGCGGGTACGCGCTCCGAAGGGCGAAGTAAACTCCACTACGCCTCCCGCCTCGTAGCCTGCCTGTCCTACCTGATGCTCCGACAGACGGACAGCGTCGGGCTGGCCAGCTTCGATGTGAAGACCCGCCACTTTCTGCCCCCGCGCGGCCGCGCCGCCCATGTTTCCAACATCATCAAGGCCCTCGACGACACCCAACCAGGCGGCGAAACCGATCTCGGCGGCGTACTCCACGAACTGGCCCCGAAGCTCAAGCGACGCGGACTCGTCATCCTCGTCTCAGACTGCTTCGGCGACCTCGACTCCGTCCTCTCTGGCCTGGCTCGTTTCCGGCACGCCCGGCACGACGTGGTCATCTTCCAGATATGGGACCCAGACGAACTCGACTTCCCATTCAAGCAGTGGACGCGCTTCGACTGTCTGGAAATCGCAGACAAGAAGCACACCGTCGACCCCAACCACCTGAGGGACGCCTATTTGGAAAACTTACAGCAATACCGTGAGGACTTCACCAAGGGTTGCCACCGCAACCGCATCGACTTGGTGCCCATGACCACGGACCAACCCTACGCCGACGCCCTTGCCCACTACCTCGCACTGCGCCGAAGAGGCGGACGCCCCTCCCGCAAATGAGTTTCCTCAACCAGATACTGGCCTTCGGGGCGGCGGCGGCCCTCATCCCCCTAATCATTCACCTGTTTAACCGAAGCCGCTTCCGAGTGGTCGAATGGGGTGCCATGCACCTGCTGGAGTCCGTCCTGCGCAAGAACCGGAAACAGGTGCAACTGGAGCAAATCATCCTGTTGATCATCCGCTGCGCAATCCCAATTCTACTGGCACTTTGCCTGGCCCGAATGGTAGTGACCGAGTGGGGACCGTTCCTGCACCGAGTCATCCTACCGTTGCTGGCCCTCTGCTTCCTCATTCTCGTGGCCCTCGTACCAAAGTTGAAAAAGCTGTTCGGGATTCTTTGCGCGGCCTGCATCCTCTATGCCCTCGGGGCCGAGACGGGCATCATTCAGTTCGGCTCCGAAAAAGACGAGGTCTCTTCCCTTTCCGGAGACACTCCCGCCTCCACCGTCATCCTGCTGGACGACAGCTTTTCCATGAGCGCAGAGGGCGGTTTCGAGAAGGCCCGAACCTTTTCAGCGGGACTTCTCGAAACACTGAAGAAGGGCTCGGACGCATCCGTGGTCCGAATGGGTGGCGGAGCCTCCCCCATCTATGCCAAGCCCACTTCCGAGACGGAAACACTCGGCGAGCGGGCCGCCTCCCTTCAGGCCGCCTACGACCGGGTGGACTTGGCTGAGTCACTAGACGTCGGGCTCGCCACCGTCCACGAAGGTCGGAACGCCAAGCGGGACATCATCCTCGTCTCCGACTTCCGCAAAAGCGATTGGGAAGGACTGGGCGGTTCCCTCGCCGGCCTCAAGGAACGCATCGAGGACGAACCTGTGAAGCCCAATCTCACCCTGATCGACGTGGGCGGCAAGGCGGCGGCCAACGTCTCGGTCGAGTCCATCGAGCTTTCGGCTCCCTCAGCGGGCACGGGCCAAAAGGTTCTCATCCGGGCCGACGTCCGCAACCACGGCTCGGACAGCTACGACGGCGACCTACCAGTCCGTCTCTACCTCGACGACGCCGACCAACCTCACGACGACCTCGTCACCTCCCTGGAGCCGGGCGAAACCAAGCAGGTCCGCTTCACGCACGCCTTCGAAGAAGCGGGTTCGCGCGTGGTGACGGTGGAAATCGGGACCACGGACGCCTTAGATGCCGACAACCGCCGCTCCGCTTCCATCACCGTTCTGGACCGCATCGGCGTGCTTTTGGTAGACGGCTCGCCCTCGCCCGACTGGCTTCACGGCGAAACCGATTTTCTCAAGCTGGCCCTCACGCCCTTCGGCGAGGCCAAGGCCAAGGGAGCGGTGGAGGCCAAGGACCTCATCGACGCCACGGTGGTCGAACTTTCCGACTTCGACCCCGCCAAGCACTTGGGGTACCAGAGCGTAGTGGTCCTCGCCAACGTCGCCCGCCTCACGGACGAGCAACTCGCCTCTCTCTCCGCCTTCGTTCGCGCAGGGGGGGGGCTTTGCCTCTCCCTCGGCGACAAGGTAGACGCCGCCTGGTACAACAACGTCCTCGGCTCCGACGCCAACGCCCTCCTGCCCCTGCCCCTTCGCAACCTGGCCGGGAGTCTCTCTGACGACACCCTGCGGGCCCGCATCGTGGCAGGCCACTTCGAGCACCCCGCCCTCTCCCTCTTCAACGACCGCCGGAACGGAAACCTCGCCGACGCCGACATTCGCCGCTGGTATCGCTTCGACGAGTCCGACGTCAACCGGGCACGGGCCGCCACAATTCTAGCCCGACTCGAAACGGGACACGCTTTTCTCGCTGAGAAAAAGGTGGGGAAAGGCGTGGTCCTACAAATCGCAACGGCCATGGACGGCGACTGGTCTAACCTGCCCGTGCGGGCCTGCTACGTGCCACTCGCCCAACAAGTCGCGACCTACCTCGCCGACCACGTCGCCCCACCCCGCAACCTTCCCGCCGGGGCCACCCTAGCCCACTTCCTGTCCGAGGACAAGGCGGGCGAAACCGTCACCCTCACCTCGCCGGACGGCTCTACCCGCAAGCTCAAGGCCGTCAAGCGCGGAGGGCAAGCCGTCGTCGAGTTCACCGAGACCCGCCGCCCCGGAACCTATGTCATCAGCGGCGCAGAAATCCCGCCTGCCAAATACGTCGTGGGAGCCTCAACCCGGGAATCCCGACTGGAACGTCTCGACGAGGAAGAAATTCTCGGCAAGCTCGCCCCCCTCGCCGACCAAGTCGATTACCTCGATGCCTCGGACGGCGACGCCCTCGCCCAGTATCTCGCCTTGGACGCCAAGCGCCGCCACGGACGGGAGACCTGGAAACTGCTCCTCGGAGCTGTGCTCGCCCTGCTCCTGGTGGAACTCATCCTCCAGCGCATCTTCGGGAGGTCCCGGGCATGAACGACGAACGAATGGGAGCCAGCCTGCACCTGGCGGGAGAATTCGAGCCGTGGCTCGGCATCCTGCTGGCCGTCCTCGTGTCGGGAATCGCCTGGTGGCTCTACCGACTGGAAACCCGCAAGGGCACGTCGGCTCCTCTGGACAAGCTTCTTCCATTCCTGCGAGCACTTGCCGCCGGCCTCCTCATCCTCGTCCTGACCGGCCCCACCCTCCGCAAGGTGTCCGAGGAAGGAGAACGCGGACGCGTCCTCATTTTCATGGACGGCTCCGAGAGCATGTCGATTAAGGACGAGCACACCTCACCGGGCCGCAAACTCCTACTGGCAGAAAAACACGGTTGGCTGCCAGAGGACCAAAAGCTTTTCGACCCTTCCCTCCACGACGCCGCAGACCTTCTAGCAGAAGCCCGTCTGGACCTAGCCCGGGGGCTCGAAGACCCCGCCGCGAACCTCGGCGAACTGCGCAACGGTTTCGCGGATAAGGCCCGCGAGGCCATCAAGCTCCTCGAAGGCAAAACCTATGAAACACCGCCCGACGCCGAGCGCAAAGGCGTCCTCCTTCACGAGGTCTGGAACGGCATCGGGGGCAACCTGGTGGCCGAATTGGAGAACCACCAAAAGTTCAAGGCGGGCAAGCCGGACTCTCTCTCCCACCTCGCCGCCGTAGAGTCGCCGGTGGACGTCGGGGACAGCTTCGGTCGCCGCATTCGAGGCGTACTCATCCCACCGGAAAGCGGGGAATATCGCTTCTGGGCCTACTCCGACGACGAGTGCGTGGTGCGCATCAACCCTGCGGGAGACGACCCCGCCAATGCTCGGGAAATCCTCCGTCTTCCGAGCTACTCTACCACTTGGTCGGAAAACGCCCGCTCCAAGCCAATCACCCTACAAGAGGGCCGGCGCCATTATTTCGAAGTGCTTCACAAGGAAGGCAGCGGCGGCGACCACTGCGCCGTCGGCTGGACCCTCCCGAGCGGGGCCTTGGAACGTCCTATACCCGGCAAGCGCTTCCTAACTCCCAACTTCGACAACGAGACCATGTCCTTCGAAGAGTTGCGCGAAAAGGCTAGAGCGGAGCTCGTGAAGGTCGCCTCCGACCTGAAGGAAGGCGACGGGGAGACCGCTTTTCGGGATGCTCTTGAACTCCTCGCCCAAACCGCCCTCACCCACGAGAACCGCTTCCGGGCCACCTTCGACCTCTATGCCGAGAACCTCGCCGGCTCGGCCGACGACAACGTCCGCACCGCCCTCGCAGCCTTCGACGCCTCGGGGCGCTGGGAACGGGCCTCCCGCCTCCTCACCCAACGCAAGGACTCCATCCTAAAGGAATTCTCGGACACCCACGTCATCGAGGTCCGCTCCCTCGCCGGATCGGAGACCAAGCGACTCTGGGACAATGGCGCGGAAGGCGAACCGCCAAGCGACTTCGGCCCTAACGAAGCCTACCGCCGCACGGACCTAGCCTCAGGCTTGAGCGCCACAGTCAAAGGCGACGACGATTCTCCCGGAGCCAACGCAGCCGAGAAGAAATCCCGTTCCGCCGCCGTACTCCTCACCGACGGTTTCCACAACCAAGGCGCCTCCCCCTTCGAGACCGCCAAACTCCTCGCTGGCCGCGACCTGCCCGTACACGCCATCGGGCTCGGCAGCCTCATGGCCCCGCCGGACGTCGCCGTGCTCGCGGTGGAGGCCCCGCCTAAAGTATTAAAGGACGACCGAATCCGCGGCTCCATCTCCCTCAAGGACAACCTCCGCTCAGGCGCTCCCTTCAAGCTGGTGGTCGAGGACGAGAGCGGGGCAATTGTCTGGGAGAAGGACTTGGTGGGCATGAACGCGAATCTGCGCCGAGTGGACTTCGAGTTTTCCGTGGAGGAACGCATAGAGGACCGCATCGCATCGCTTGGCCTAAGCCAGAGCGTAGAAGTCAACTCCGTCCCCTTCCGGCTCCAGGCCAAGGTGGTTCCCGTGGAAGGAGAGGCACGCGAGGACAACAACGCCCGCTCCTTCGCCTTCGACGCCATCACCAAGAAAAACTCCATGCTAATCGTGGACGGACGCCCGCGTTGGGAAACCCGCTACCTGCGCAACCTCTTCGAGCGGGACGAGCGCTGGAGCGTAGCCTCCGCCTTCGCCGGCCCCGGGGCCGAGGACGCCTCCCTCCCACGGGGCGAGGAAGGCGACGTCTTCCCCACAGACAAGCAAACCCTCTTTGGCTACGACCTCCTTGTCTTTGGCGAAATCCCACCCGACCTCCTCGAAGCGGAGGAGTTGGAGTGGATACGGGACTTCGTCGCCGTGCGCGGAGGCGGCATCGTCTTCATTGACGGCCCCCGCCAGCAACTACGGGAATACCCGACGGAAACTGGAGAAGGGGAGGAAAACGAAAACCCCATCGCCTCCCTCCTCCCCGTCAAATGGCGCGAGGACGGACCCAAGCGTCTCCGCCCGTACGGCTTCCGGGTTTCCGAACGCGGCCTTAGCGAAACCGCACTGCTCCTCCACCCGTCCGCCGAGCGCAGCGCGGAACTCTGGGACTACCTCCCCGAGCCCGGGTGGGTAGCCCCGGCGGAAGCCTTACCGGGCGCGGAAACGCTCCTCGAAGCCACCCTCGACGAGGCAGGCGAGGAAACCGTCCCCTTGCTCGTCACCCGCTCTGTTGGCGCGGGCAGAATACTCTACGCCGGCTTCGACGGCACTTGGCGCTGGCGCTTCGAGGTGGGCGACACCTACCACCAGCGCTACTGGCACCAGCTCGCCTCGCGCTTCATGGAATTGCCCTTCGCCGTCAGCGACGAGCGGGTGGCCATCGACACGGGGGCCTCCACCTACGCCCCCGGCGAAACCGCCGCCATGCGCCTGCGCCTGCGAGACCCAGACGGCAAGCCGCTCAACGACCCGGAGGGCAAGGTGGAAGTCGAGGCCCTAGTCTGGAAGGACGGGAAAATCGCCGCCACCGTCCAGATGGAGCCCGACCCCGAAAGTGGCGGCCTCTACCGAGGAGAAAGCCCACCGCTGGCTCCCGGGGAGCACCAAGTCACCATTCGGGCCTCGGGCCTCTATGCCGAGGAAGAGTTGCAGAGCCGGGTAGAGTTTCTAGTCCGAGAACCCGAAAGCCCCGAACTGGCCGACCTCACCTGCAACGAAGACCTACTGCGGGAAATGGCCGAGCTTTCAGGCGGACGCTACCTGCGGGAAGAACAAATCGGCCGACTTAACGAGTTGCTCAAGCCCATTAGTTCGGGCAGACTCGTAACCGAGGAAATCGCCTTGTGGCAGAGTTACTGGTGGTTCGTTCCCATCGTGCTTCTGCTCGGGGCGGAATTGTTCCTGAGAAAACGAGCGGGAATGCTGTAAACGAAAGAGGACCAAGCCATGAGCGCGCAAATCGACCCAATCATCCTCCAAAAGCTCGAAGATTTTCGAGTGCGCAGACGCAACCTCATCGTCCTCCGGGGCATCTGCTCGGCCGTGGTCAGCCTCCTCGCCATCTTCACTGTTATCGGCGTCCTCGACTACCTCACCGAGGCCCGAATGCCCGACGAAGCCCGCTTCGCCCTCTCCGCCCTCGGATACCTCGTCGTCGTCTTCGCCGTTTGGCGCACCTGCGCCCGCCTTCTCCTTAATCTGCCCAACCAGCGGGAACTGGCCCGCCTCGTCGAGCAAACTTCGCCAGATCTGCGAGAGGACCTGCTTTCCGCCGTGGAGCTCGGCCGGGAAGACAAGTCCTCCCTAGACTCCGAGGTCTTCCGTAACCTCCTGCAAAAGGACGTCTCGGCCCGCGTGCAGGACCTGGACGTGTCAGGCGCCCTACCCCTCGCCCGCCTCCGTCGCTGGCTTCAGGCTACCGCCGCCCTCGTCATCTTCACCTTCGCCCTCCTCAACGTGCCCGACTTCGGCGGCAAACTGCAGCGCCTTATGGGCAGGGCCCTCCTGCCTGGGGCCAACATCGCCCCCGTCACCGATGTATCCGTAGCCATCCTCGCCCCTAAGGTTGGCGTGGATGTCACTCCAAAGAGCGAGCCCCTCCGCTTCCTCGTCTCCGTAAAGGGCGAGGACGGCGACGAGACCTTCGGCAACGTCGAACTGGAGACCCGCCTACCTAGCGAGGACGAGCGCCTCGCCATGTCCCCGCGCAAGAACGACCGCTATTCACTCGACTACAACGTCGGCCGGGCCAACTTCCGCTACCGCGTCCGAGTGGACGGCTCTCCTCGCACCAAGTGGTTCTCCATGGACGTCGCCTCCCGCCCCTACGTCGTCGGCTTCTCCAAGACTTACCGCTACCCCGAGTACGCCAAGCTGGAAGACGAAACCGCGGAGGAGGACGACGGAAACCTGGAAGGTTGGGAAGGCACCGAGGTGGAACTCCTCCTCAAGACCAACCAGCCCGTCAACGCCGGCACCCTCGAACTGGACCTCACGGGAGCAGGGACCTCCAAAATCGCCCTCACCCCGGCAGAAGGCGGCCTCAAGGCAACCTTCGTCCTGAGCAAGCCGGGCACCTACCGGGCCCTCGATGTCAACTCCACCCGCACGGGCTGGAAGAGCAAGCCTACCCAAGCCTTCGAAATCAATGTCCAGACTGACGAGGCTCCCGCAATACGCTTTCTGGCCCCCGAGGAAACCGCCCTCCTCCTCCCCCCTGACGACATCCTGCCCATCGCTTTCGCCGCCGAAGACGACCTCGCCCTCGACCAAGTCGAGGTCCACCTCAGGGTAAACAACCGCCCGTGGCAAAAGTTCGCTACCCCCGACCTCAAGACCCCCATCGACGCCAAGCAACTCGTCCACGGTTTCGAAATCGACCTCCTCGCCCACAAGCTCTCTTCAGGGGACAACGTACTCCTCAAACTCGTCGCCTTCGATCGCAAAGGCTCCGCCGGCGAAACCCAGCCCATACGCCTATCCATCGTTGCCCGCGACTTCGACCTCGCGGGCCTCGAAGCCCTCGAAGCCAAGAAGACCTTCATCGAGCGCTACCACGCCCTCGCCGAGAAGGCCAACGAGAAGCACAAGGAGTTCATGAACGTGCACGACGTCGTGGCCGAGCGAGGTTCAACCGCCACTCAGGCCGAGACCGAACTTCTCCGCGAAATTGCCGTCTCCATGGCCGAGGAGGCCGAAGCCGTTATCGAGGAAGGGCTCGCCATTCTCGGCTCCATGCCCAAGGGCACCGATTCCTTCGAAGTTTCCAACATGCTCCGAGCCGTCGCCACCTTCGCCCGGAAAAGTCCCCACCATTCCCTCGCCGCCCTTGCCAACCTCTCCGCTTCCGAGGACGAGAAGGTTGCCAAGACCGCCCTCTACGCCGTCAAGCGTCGCTACACCGACTTCAAGGGTCCCTTGGGCAATGTTAGGAACCTCGCCCGTGGCGTCCTTGACCAGCACGCCCTCGCCCTCTCCGCCGACTACCTTCGCAAGCTGGACCTCCAACAAAAGGAACTCACCGAGCAAAGCAATGGCGACTACAACCATGCCCGCCTCGCCCGCCGCCAAACCGTCGCACTCGGCCAATGGAAGGCCATCACGAGAGTCGTCACGGGCGGTCCCCTTTTCCGCTACCATCGCCACTTCACCTTCGTAAAGAAGTCCTTGAAGCCCGAAGGCGACCTTCGCTCTGCCCTCGAAGCCGAACCCGCCGAATCGGAACTAAAGCAACAGGTCACCATCTGGGGCGCCCAAGTCGCCGAAGCGAATGAATGGCTACGCCGGTCCCTCGCCCAAGAGGTCCGCTCCAACCGCTTCCGCTCCTTCCGCGAACGTTTCTATTACGAGAACCGACCCACTTGGCACGAAATCAACGAGCTGGCCGGCCTCGCGGACAAAAACGAAAAGGGCAAAGAGGACGCCGCCGCGCTGCACGAGGCCCGCGTCATCCTCGCCCATTACTTCGACGCCGTCGTGGCCCAACTCGAAGCCCGCTCCCGGATCGAGGAAACCCGAAAGGACGCCTACTCTCCCTTCGCCAAGGATGCCGGCCAGGCCGCCCGCGCCCTCGAACGGCTCGCCTCACAACAAAGGAGCCGCCTAGGGGCTCAAGGCCAGCTCGTAGGGGTCGCCGAGGAACTCCACACCATCGCCCACGCCTTCCGCATCCTAGAGACCTTCCACCAAGTGGTGGAGGCCGCCAACCTTTCCGACACCTTCGCCAACCTCGAAAAGTGGGAGATGAACAGGATTGGCGCCCGAGGCGAACGCGCTCGGGCCTGGGCCTCCACGGAAGCGTCCTGGCCCATTCTCGCCAACCATGTCTTCGGCGCCGGCCTCTCCCCAGAAGCCGGCAAAATCCTCAAGGACCTCCGCAACAAGCCCTACGCCAGAGCCATCAAGGAAGAGATGCACCGCCGCCTCGACAACTTCTCCCGCCGCCCCCTCTCCACGATCGAGGAAATCGCCCTCGTGCAAACAGACCTCCGAAAAGTTCTAGAGCTTCTCCAACCCGCCGTCCAAGAGGCCCGAGCCACCCTCGACCAAGCCGCCCCCGCCCTAGCCGAACTAGCCCGCAGGCTGGCCGAGCGAGCCCGCGAAAACCAAGCCGAGGCCGAAACCATTACCCAACAGTCCGAGGACGCCGCTGCCGAAGTCCGGGAAGACACCCTCGCCCTGCGCTCCGAGCAGCGCGATTTCGCCCAAGAACTCGACACCTTCACCGACGCCCTCCGTCAGGAAGCCAACGTCCAGAACGTCCTCGACGAGGAAGGTCGCGAAATCGCCCGCGACGCCGACGACGCCGCCGCCCTCGTACAGGACAAGCAGGCTTCCGCCGAAAACGCCGTCGAGCAAGCCCTCCAGGCCACCGATCGAGGCGCCCAAAACGAGAACCTGACTGAGGCCGCCCAAAGCCAAGGCGAACTTGCCGCCGCCCTAGATGCCATCGCCGAGCACTTCGACCGTGTCGAGCAAAAAGAAGATGTAGCCGAGACTCGCGAGGAACTACGGCAAGCCGAGCAGGACCTCGGCATCCAAGAGCAAATCGAGGAACAGTTCGCCCAGGCCGAGCGGCTCGCCGAACTCGCCCAGCTTCCCCCCGAGGAACTGTTAGCCGAACTCGAACGCGAACTAACCGACAACAAGCCCATGCAACAGGAATTGTCGGACATCACCGAGGATGCCCTCGCCGAGGCCGAGCAAACCCTCGAAGACGCCGCCACCCAAGAAGAGGAAATCGCCCAGCAACTGGAAAACTCCGATCAAGAAGTGCTCGACGAGAAACGCGAACTGGCCAAGGAACTCGCCCAAGTCGGTCGCGACATTGAGCGCCTCGCTCAACAGGAAACTCGTCAAGCGAAGGATGCCGCCAAGCGGGCCGTAACTCCTGAAGTCTCACGGGAACTCGAGCAAACCGAGCAAACCCTCCAGGAACTCGCCCAAGACGTAAAGGCCGACGCCGGCCTCGAAAACACCGCCGCCGACCTCGCCGAAACAGCCCGCGAACTGGTAGAGCCTCTCCTTGAGCAAGCAACCGAACTCGCCCAAGCCGCCGAAGACGTCGACAGCCTGACCGACGTTACCCCCGAGCAAACCGAGCAAGCCGCCAAGCAGGCCGCCGAGCAAGCCGAAGAAGCCTCCGATCAAGCCGAAGAGGCCGCTGCCGAAGCCCAAAAAGCCGCCGACGAAGCCCAAGCTGCCCGGCAAGAAGCCGCTCAAGAAGTACAAGAAGCCCTTGACGCGGCGGAAGGTGCAGCTTTCGCCGAGCAATCCGCCAAGCAAGCCCAACAGGACGCCGAACAAAACCCCGGCGATCAAGCCGCTCAACAAGCCGCCAAGCAAGCCCAAGCCCAAGCCGAGCAAGCCCAAGAGGCAAACCAACAAGCCCAAGCCCAAGCTGAGCAGGCTCAGGAACAAGCCGCCCAAGCCCAAGCCCAAGCCCAAGCCGAACAAGCCCAAGCCGAGCAAGCCCAAGCCCAAGCTGAGCAAGCCGCCCAGCAAGCCGAAGACGCCCAACAGCGGGCCCAAGCCTTCTCCCGTCAGCAGAAAATCAACTCCGCCAAACAACAAGCCTCCCAAGCCCAACAAAAGGCACAACGCGGCTCCGAAAAAGCCGCCGAACTCGCCCAACGGGCCCAGCAAATTGCTCAGGAGTTGGACGCCCTCTCCGCCGAGGCCGACCCACAGGCCGACCTACTCGCACAAGCCCAGGAGCAACAGCAGCAAATCGGCGAGGATGTCTTCGAGGCCGCCAAAGATGTCGCCAGGGCCGCCCGCCACGAGGAACGCCAAGGCAACGAAAAGACCGCCGAGGCTTTGGAGAACGTGGCCCAAGCCACCGAGCAGGCCGCCCAGCAGGAAGTCGCCCAAGCCGCCCAGCAACTGCAAAACACCGAACTGGCCCAGCAGCTCGGGGACCTCGCCGAACAGGCTCAGGACGTCGCACAAAGCCAACAGGCCCAGCAAGCTTCTCAACAAAACCAGCAAGCCCAACAAGCCCAGCAAAGCCTTCAGGAAGCCGGGCAAGAGGCCCAACAAACCGCCGAGAGCCAACCCAACTTCCAGGACTTGGAAAACTCCGCCGATAACTTCGCCCAAGAAACACAACAAGCCGCCCAAAACCTAGACCAAGCCGCCGAGCAACTACAGCAACAAACCTCCCAAGCCCAGCAACAGGCCCAACAGGCTCAGCAACAAGCCCAACAAGCCCAACAGCAAGCACAACAAGCGGCCCAACAAAACCAGCAAGCCCAGCAGCAGGCGCAACAGGCTCAACAGGAGGCCCAGCAGGCTCAGCAGCAAGCCCAACAGGCTCAACAAACCGCTTCGCAACAACCTGACAACGCCGAAGCCCAACAACAGGCGCAGCAAGCGCAGCAAGCGGCCCAACAAGCCCAGCAACAGGCTCAACAAGCTCAAGCCGAAGCAGCTCAGCAAAGCCAACAGGCCCAGCAACAAGCTCAGCAAGCACAACAGGCCCAGCAACAAGCTCAGCAAGCCGGACAACAGGCCCAGCAGGCCCAAGCAGCCCAGCAAGCAGCCCAGCAAGCAGCTCAGCAAGCCCAGCAACTCGCCGAGGCCGCCGAGGCCTTCTCAGACTCTTTCCCCGAAGAGCCCGCCTTCGCGGACGCCTTTCCACCGGATGACGCCTTCCCCGAAGACAGTTTTCCCTCAGACAACTTCGGCGAAGCCCTCGCGGCGGCCGAACAGGCCCTCTCCGAGCAGGCCCAGGCCTTGGAAAACTTCGGTGAGCAAGGACAGCAATCAGGAGAGCAGGGACAGCAATCAGGAGAGCAGGGACAGCAATCAG
>CAXGVD010000004.1:0-25175 GCA_964012695.1 uncultured Opitutia bacterium | reverse complement strand
GGGACCTCACCAGCGGCTTCCACGCCTTCTGCTTCGACCTGCACACGGACGCGGCGGGGAACTTCTACTTCGCCTTCGGCAGTCCCGTGCGCGGCGGCGGGCGCAGCTTCGAGCGCATCGGCCGTCACCATGGTTCCATCATCAAAGTGAGCAAGGACGGCTCCATGTTGGAGCGCTACGCCACGGGCCTGCGAGCGCCTAACGGCATGGGCGTGGGTCCGAACGGCCAAGTCACCAGCGGAGACAACGAGGGCACCTTCGTACCCCGCTCCCCCATCAACTGGATAACGCCCGGAAGTTTTCACGGCGTCGTGGACGTGGCCGCCGACCGCGACAAGATGAAAACCACTCCCACCGTCCGAGAACTGGCGGGTGGGCGCCCCCAACTCCTTGACCCCTCCGAAGCCCCCAAGCCCCTCGCATGGCTCCCAAAGAGCGTGGACAACTCAGGCGGGGGCCAAGTCTGGGTCTACGGCGACAAATGGGGCCCCTTCTCTAATGAACTCCTTCACATGTCCTACGGACGCAGTGCCCTCTACCTCGTCCTCAAGGAAAACAAAAGCGGCCAAATGCAGGGCGGAGTGGTCCGCTTCCCCCTCCGCTTCACCTCCAGTTGCATGCGGGCCCGCTTCAGCCCCCGTGACGGCCAGCTCTATGTCGCCGGCCTCAAAGGTTGGCAAACCAACGCGGGCAAGCCTGGCGGGCTGGACCGCGTTCGCTTCACGGGCGAAACCGTGGCTATGCCCGCCTCACTCCGAGCCAAGAAGGACGGCCTCGCAATCGGTTTCACCGACAAGCTCGACCAAGAACTGGCCGAAGACCCCTCCAGCTATTCCATCCGCTCCACAAACATCCGCTGGACCCACGGGTACGGTTCGGGCGAACAGGACAGAAAGGACTACAAAGTGGAAGACGCCAAACTCCTCCCCGACGGCAAGACCGTCTTCCTCAAAGTCCCCACCATCGGCCCCGCCCACCAGATGGAAATCTCCATCGACGTCGAGACCGAGCAAGGCGACGAAATCATCACCAAAATCTGGAACACGATTCACCTCACGGAGTAAGGCGACCGCATTTGGTTCCGCCCAGCCAGCAGCCGCCGCTGTCCTACTCCTTCGGCAAAGCCACTTGCTCCGTTCCCATAAGGTAGGCGATGAGGTCTCGGACATCATCGTCGGATAGCTGCTGAAAGATGCCCTCAGGCATCATGGAGACGGGGATCGTTCGATACTCCTCGACCTCGAAACGGGGAAGAATCACCTCCCCGGTAAGAAGGCGAACGACGAAGCGATCGGCGTTCTCGGTGACGAGCATCCCGCTCAGCACGCGCCCGTCCTTGGCCGCGAAGACGGTAAGTTGGTAGTCCTTGGGAATGACGGCGTTCGGCTCCAGCACGTTCTCAAGCAGGTAGTGGACGGTGCCTCGATCGGAGCCCGTAAGGTCGGGGCCGATGAGGCCGCCTTCGCCGTAGAGCTTGTGGCAGGAGCCGCAGTTCCTTTGGTAGAGTAGCCTGCCCTTGGGGAGGTCCGCCCGCTTCAGGTATTCGGGAGTCAGCAATTTTTTGTAACGCGCGTAAAGAGCCTTCTTGTCGCCCGAGGCGGGAACCAGCTCGCCCCAGACCTCGCGCAAGCGCGCCTGGCGCTCCTCACCGCCAAAGCCGTGAACCTGACGAGCGTCGAAAACGGTCATGTCAGCGCGAGGCACTTGGCCCTCCCCCATGGCAGCCAGCAGGGCGTCGGCGAAGGTAGCGCGGGAAACCAGAAGCTGGATAGCCTCCCGCTTCTCCTCGCGAGAAAACTCGGAGTAGCGGGCAAGAACTAGTCCGGAAGCGTCCGGCGTCCCGAAGGCGGCGAGGCCGCGCAGGGCGTCGATACGGAGAGCGTCGTCATCCAGCAGCCTCTTCAAGTCGGGAGCCAAGACCTTCGCCTTCTTTTCCACCAAGGTTCGCAAGGCTCGCCGTCGTTCCTCAGGCGGTGCCTTCCCGTTCAAGGCCTTCGTACGCAAGGCCCGCATGGAAGCCTCGTCCCCAAAGACCAATCCCAGCAGGCGCGTTTCTACCCGCAAGGCAACGTCTCCGCTCGCTCCAAGCTTGGCCGAAACCTCGTCCCAGGAAGGCGGTGTCTTCAGATTCCGCTTACCCGCCAGCCCCTCGCGCATACCCTTGAGCAGGTCACGCTGAACGACTTCGTCGTCCAGCTCCAAAAGGAGCCGGAGAATGGGTTCCAAGTTGTCGTTCCCTCGCAAAGGAAGTCCAAGCACGAGCAAGCCGAGGAAAAGCCGCCAGCCGGCGAAGCGGAGTCCGTACAGCTTCATCGGAACGGAGGAGAGAGAAAGGAAAAACGGACTACTTCATGCCATCGCGGAAGGCGAGGGTTCCATCCTCCCGGAGAACTCTGTAATAGCAACCCGCACGGGCTTGACCGTCGGCCCCCTTGGTGTGGCAAGCTCCCTTGCCCTTGGGGCGAACCCGATACAACAGGGAGTTTTGCTCGCAGTTCACGCAAACCTCGATGATTTCGAGAAAGTCTCCCGAGGTCTTGCCCTTCACCCAAAGCTCGTTGCGGCTGGTACTCCAGAAGGTGGCCATGCCCTCCTGAAAGGCCGTTTGCAGAGCAAGCTCGTTGACGTAGCCGACTATGAGCACCTCGCCTGAATCGATGTCCTGGGCCACGGCGGGCATGACCTCCTCGCCGCAATCGGCGACCTTCTTCAGCTTGGTGAAATCAAGGGCGAGCGCTGCACCCTCTTCAAGTTCGTGGTGGTCCATGATTCGTTCCAATGAGAAGCAAGACCTATTAACGAATCACGGCTCTAGCCGCAAGCTCCGGAAAGAATAAGCTTTCAGTCCTTGCCTTTACATCGGCGCCAGAGTTTTCTCCTAGACTCAGTGCATTCCCCGTAACAACCAACCCACACCGTTATGAAATACTTCCTCTCCATTCCTTTGATCTTCGTCATGCTGTTCAGCGGTTGCGAGGACTCCTCTTCCGCAGACGCGAACGCTACCGAGGCCAACACAATCCAATCAGGCGACGAAGCCCCCAAAAACCTCGTTCCCGTCCTGAATCTTCCCGGCTCGGACATTCGGCCCTTCGCCTACTTGAAAACCGTGAGCCTGCCCAAACTCATGGAGAAAGCCACAGCCACCGGCCAAAAGCTGGACCTCGGTCCGCAAGCCGCCATGGCACCAGCTCTCGTAGGCATAGCCTTGGGCGACCCGGGCTTAGCCACCTTTGACCAAGACGCCCCCATGACCGCCTTCCTTTTTGACGACTTCGCCGGCGAACCCATTTTTCTTCCTAGCCCTCAAGCTGAAGCCGGAAAGCCCCGTCCTCAAACAAGCGGAAGCCTTGAAACTTTCGGTTTCCGAACACGACGGCTGGACCCTCGCCACCAACGCCCCTGAACTCTACTCCCAAGTCGAGGACTGGTCCGACCTGCTCGCCTTCGCCGAGCAAGACCCGGAAGGAGAGTTAGAAACGGGCCTGCACTTCGCTCCCATCCAGGGACAAATGCCGAAAATCAAGGCAAGCGCGGAAGGTGTTCTCGCATTCGCCCCCTTCGAAGACAACGCCAAGGCAGACATACGTTCCATCCTAGACGTCGCCTTGGGCGAATTTACCTCCCTGAACGCGATGAAGGCTTCCATAGCCCTTTCGGAGGAATCCCTCTTCGTCCGTTACGCCCTCTCCGCCAAACCGAACACCGCCCTCGGAAAGGCCTTATCGCCCTCGCGCTTCGAAGGTGCCGTCGAAGCCGCCAAGTACGTCGAGTCCGGAGGCTGGATGACCATGGTAGGGCGCATGGACGTGGACGGATTTTTTACTTATTGGCAGCACCTTTCCGGAAAGCTCGGCGGGCGTTTCCAAGGTGAATTAAAGGACCTGCTTGAACGTTTCAACGAGCAATCCAAAGACTGGACCAAGCTTTACGACGGCAGCATCGCGGCACGCTACGACGTGCCCACCGAGCCCGGAAGCATGAGCTTCGTGCAGGTGGGCGGCACGAAAGCCAAGCCAGAGGAATTCGTGGCCATCCTAACGGACTTCACGAATCTCTTCCAAGAATTCTTCGGCAAGCTCGATTTCTTTGAAAGCTTGGGAATAAAATACGAGTTCAAGGTGGAGCCCGGCGAACAAGTGGAAGGGGTCGCCACAAACAAATTCTCAACCAATATGACCATCGACACTCCCGCAGGCGCTACAGTGCTAACCGAACTGCCCTACAACCACATGGTCCTGCTCTACGGCGTGGTCGGAGACAAGTACGCGGGCGCTACCGACCAAGAAAGCTTCGCTAAGCTAATACGTGCAATCCAAACAGGAAAAACCGTTAAAAATAGCCTGGCGGACACGCTCCCGCTACAAGTTGGTGAAAGCCTCCGCATCCAATTCGACCTAATTCAATACGCCCTCTTCATCCTCCGAGCCATGCCCGCTCTGGACGAGGGGCGCACCAAAGAACTTATCGACGACTTGGAAGAACTAGATGCCGATCCTATTTCGGGATCCGCCACAGCGGGCAAAGCCCGCATCTCCTCAGAACTGAACCTGCCACTTTCCACAAACAAGGCCCTGATTCAATTCACCCAGAGGCAAGCGACCGCCGAAGACATGGTTCCCCCAAAGCCTGACATTCAACCCGAGTCCGACCTACCTTCGGAAAACTACGAAGAGCAATAACCTTCCACACAATACGCAGAATCCGCACTCTCAGCTTGAAATAGTGGTGGGCCCGGTCGGACTCGAACCGACGACCAAAGGATTATGAGTCCTCTGCTCTAACCAACTGAGCTACAGGCCCTCCGTTGGAGTAATTGACCCCAACTCATAGGGGAAGGTGCGGCTGCCGGCAAGCCTTCGCGGCGAGAGAAAATTCAACGGCGACGCTTCGCGCTGGCAACTTTTTTAGCCATGGCGTAGCGGGCGGCGGCTTCCAAACGGTCGATTTCGGAGGCGTCTAAGTTGCTTTTCTTGCCTTGTTCCAAGGCTTCTCTGGCACGTAGTTCCGCCTGTTCCATTTCGGCGACGTCCACTTCGGCAACGTTGATGGCCTGATCTGTGAGAATAGAGACTTTATCTCCGAACACCTCGACGAAGCCGCCCCCAACCGCAAGCAATTCTTCAGTCTGCGAACCGCTTCCCTTGCCGCGCTTCACCTTTACGTCCCCGGCCATGAGTTTAGCTAAAATGGGCACGTGACGCGGAAGGACGTCTATTCGGCCCTCGGAAGTGGGGAGGGCCACTTCGTCCACATCCTCGGAGTAAACCTTGGCGTCGGGCGTAACGATGTCGAGGGTCAATGGCATGGGTTAAAAAATTGTTCTACTTTGGATTCAGTCTTCGGATTCGCCACTGATGACAGTGTCGATGGAGCCCTTCATGTAAAAGTCGTTTTCGGCCACTTCGTCCAACTCGCCGTCCAGAATCATGCGGAAGCCCTTGATCGTATCCTTGACCGAAACATATTCTCCGGAAACCCCCGTAAACACTTCAGCGACATGGAAGGGTTGAGAAAGGAATTTCTGGATTTTACGAGCCCGGAAGACGATTTGTTTCTGCTCGGGAGATAGTTCGTCAAGACCGAGAATGGCAATGATGTCCTGAAGGTCCTTATAGCTTTGGAGCACTTCCTGCACGCCTCGGGCGACCTTGAAATGTTCTTCTCCCACGATTTCGGGAGCAAGGGCATTGGAAACAGAGGCCAAGGGGTCCACGGCGGGGTAAATGCCCAACTCGGCGATGGAGCGTTCTAGCACGATGGTGGAGTCGAGGTGGGCGAAGGTGTTGGCGGGAGCTGGGTCAGTGAGGTCGTCCGCTGGCACATAGACGGCCTGGAAGGAAGTTATAGAGCCCTTTTTGGTGGAGGTGATGCGCTCCTGAAGGTTCCCCATTTCCTCGGCCAGAGTGGGTTGATAGCCCACGGCGGAGGGCGAGCGTCCGAGCAGGGCGGATACCTCTGAGCCAGCTTGGGAGAAGCGGAAAATGTTGTCCACGAAAAGGAGAACGTCCTGGCCCATGTCGTCTCGGAAGTATTCGGCCATGGCCAAACCGGATAAAGCCACGCGCAT
The DNA here is from genome assembly GCA_964012695.1 of uncultured Opitutia bacterium. GTDB lineage: Bacteria > Verrucomicrobiota > Verrucomicrobiia > Opitutales > Seribacteraceae > CAXGVD01. The sequence continues at coordinate 19,105 of CAXGVD010000004.1, read as the reverse complement.
ACGAGCTCCCGGAGGTTCGTTCATTTGACCGTATACGAGGGCCACCTTCGACTGGGCGATGTCGTCCTGGTTGATGACCCCGGCATCAGACATTTCGTGGTAAAGGTCGTTGCCTTCTCGGGAGCGCTCCCCCACCCCGGCGAAGACGGAGTAACCGCCGTGAGCCTTGGCGATGTTGTTGATCAACTCCATGATGACGACGGTCTTGCCAACGCCGGCACCACCGAAGGCGCCCACCTTACCGCCTTTGATAAAGGGGCAGATCAGGTCGATAACCTTAATGCCCGTCTCGAGAATGTTGGCCTCGGTGTCCTGATCCATGAGGGCGGGAGCGGGACGGTGAATTGGGCGCGTCTCGTCGTGACCACAGGGGCCAAGGTTGTCCACGGTGTCTCCGACTACATTGAAAATGCGGCCCAATACTTTTTCACCGACGGGCACGGAAATGGGAGCGCCTGTGTTGAGGACTTGGGTGCCACGCACAAGACCTTCTGTTGAGGACATGGCGACGGCCCGGACCCGGTTGTCGCCAAGGTGCTGTTGGGTCTCCAAGGTGAGTCGAACATCGTCCTCGGCCCCAGCGGGGCGGTAGGTGACTTCGATGGCGTCGTAGATGTCGGGCACGGAGCCTTCGTCGAATTCGGCATCGACTACGGCACCGATGACTTGGACGATTTTGCCAGTGTTGTTTTTGTCGCTCATTGGAATAATTTGAAAAAAATAGAACTAGGAGTTAAAAAAGCTGCGTCAGGCGGCAAAGGCGGCGGCGGAAATTTCCAAGATTTCCTGCGTGATTGCGGCCTGCCTGGCTCGATTGTATTGAAGCGTGAGGTCGTCGATGAGGTTGCCGGCGTTGTCGGTCGCAGTCTTCATCGCAACCATGCGAGCACTGTGTTCGGAGGCTTGGGACTCGAGGATGAGTTGGTGGATTTCCTGCTTGGTGTAGAGGGCAGCAAGTTCGGCCAGAATTTCAACGCGTCCGGATTCAAAAATAATTTCTCGATTGTCCTTAACTTGTTCGTCATCGGGTGAGCCGAATCGGACATGAAGTTTTTGGAGCATGTCGTCCAAATTCGTAAGTGGTAGGAGTTGGATTATTTCGGGCTCTTGCTTAAGGGTATTGACGAAGCTGGTGTAGAGAACTTCTACGGTGTCAACGTCTCCGTCTTCGTACTTGCGCAGAAGAAACTCGACGATTTTGCGGACATCTCCAAAGGAGGGTTTGTCGGGGATGGAGAAATCAGCGAGCAAGTCACGTTGACCGCGGGATAGATATTGGGTGGCACGTTTGCCCACGGCTACGTATTTGGCGGAGGAATCGACGTCCGCAAGCAAGCGGAAAAGGTTACCGTTGAGGGCGCCACAAAGGCCTTTGTCGGTCGAGATGACGAGGATGCCTCTGTGCTTAACGGGACGCGCCTCGAAAAAGTCTTGGTTCAACTCCTGTCCGCCACCCGAGAGGGAGCCGATGACGTCGGCGAGCAGGAGGGCGTAAGGACGCCCGGATTTGGCTGCGTCCTGGGCCCGCTTCATCTTGGAGGTGGCCACCATTTGCATCGCCTTGGTGATCTGGCGGGTGTTCTTGACGCCTTTAATGCGGTTGCGAATATCACGTGTGTTGGCCATGCGGATGAACCTTGTTGGAGGCGGCGTCTATTGGTTCTTCTTCGTCAATAGCGTTAAAAAGGCTGCCTCAGGCGAAGGAACGATTCCAATCCTCGGCGGAACGGCGCAGGTCTTCCTCTATGGACTCGGTAAGCTTGCCTTCGGAATGAATCTTGGCACAGACTTCCTTGCCGGGCCCGTCAAAGTATTCCTTGAGAGATTCGACGGCTTCGGCGATGCGGGAGACCTCGACGGAATCGAAGAAGTCGTTTTGCATGGCCCACATGACGGCTGTCTGGACTTCAACAGGAACCGGTTTGGCCGCAGGTTGCTTGAACATCTCGACGATGCGGGCGCCTCGGTCGAGTTGGGCCTTGGTGGTTGCGTCGAGGTCGGACTCGAACTGGGAGAAGGCGGCGAGTTCCCGATACTGGGCGAGTTGTAGCTTCACCTTGCCAGCGACTTGCTTGTAAGCCTTGATTTGGGCGGCGGAGCCTACGCGGGAAACGGAAAGTCCCACCGACACGGCAGGGCGGATGCCCTTATTGAAGAGATCCGTTTCGAGGAAGATTTGGCCATCGGTAATGGAAATGACGTTGGTGGGGATGTAGCCCGAGACATCGCCCATTTGCGTCTCGATGATGGGAAGCGCGGTGAGTGAGCCGTTGCCGCAATCTTCCTTGAGGCGGGCGGAACGTTCGAGGAGGCGGGAATGAAGGTAGAAGACGTCGCCGGGATAGGCTTCGCGACCGGAGGGGCGCTTGAGGATGAGGGAGATTTGGCGATAGGCGACGGCGTGCTTGGAGAGATCGTCATAAATGATGAGGGCGTCTCTGCCGTTCTGAAGGAACCACTCGCCCATGGCGCAACCAGCGTAGGGGGCGAGGTACTGGTTGGCGGGGTTGTCGGCGGCGGGTGCGGTGACTACGGTAACATAGTCCATGGCCCCGTTTTCTTCCAAGGTCTTGATGGTACGGGCAACATTGGCGTTCTTTTGCCCAACGGCGACGTAGATGGAGTACACGGGACGGAAGTCCTTATCTCCACTCGCTTCGCCCTGCTTGTTGATTTTGGCCTGATTGATGATGGTGTCGATGGCAATGGTGGTCTTGCCGGTGGAGCGGTCGCCGATGATGAGTTCGCGTTGGCCACGCCCGATAGGAATCATGGAGTCCACCGCCATGATGCCAGTCTGGAGTGGTTGGTCCACGGACTTGCGGGGTATGATGCCAGGGGCGATGCGCTCTACGGGATAGGTTTCGGCGGAATCGAGGGGGCCTTTTTCGTCCACGGGGCGGCCAATGGCGTCAACCACGCGACCCAAGAGACCCATGCCCACGGGCACGGAAAGAAGTTTGCCCGTGGTCTTGGCCTCGTCGCCTTCCTTGAGGGACGATGCCTCACCGAGAATGACGCATCCCACGGAATCCTCTTCGAGGTTCAGGGCGATGCCATAGACGCCACCGGGAAACTCGATCATCTCGTTATACATGACCTTAGAGAGGCCGTCCACGCGGGCGACTCCGTCGGCCAAGGTCGTGATGCGCCCAACATTGGTTTGGGTAGCGTCGGTGGAAAGGCTTTCGATTTCCTTTTGAATGAGTTCTGCAATTGCGCTCATGGGAGAACTTGATGGATGAGAAAAGATTTGATGAGGGATGGGGAAACAGTGAAATGAATCAGGCCAAGGCAGAAGACAGGGGGCGCAAGCGAGTGGCAGCGGAGTCTTCGTAAACATCATCACCAACGGTGACGCGCAGGCCGGCAAGAAGTTCGGGGTCTTTGCGCAGTTCGATTTCGACGGGTCGGTCGTAGGTTTCGGCGAGGTTGGCCCGAAGGGCGTCAAGGGCCGACTCGCCAGGTTGACCCGCATATTCGACAATCGCAACATTCTTGGCGATTTCACGCTCGATACGGCGGAGGTACTCGCGCAGAAGACCTTTGTGGTCGCGTGGCGGGTTGGACCTAAGGGCGAGCAAGGTTTCGCTAACTTTAGCTTCGTCCACCCTACCCTCTTCATTCAGGGACATGGCGACAAGTTTCTTGGCCAGGACGAGGTTGCGGGAATGGGCGCTCATGCGGAATAAAGCAAAGTGCCGTTTGAAATTAGTTAAGGGATAGCTTGGCTTCCCGGGACGCCGAATCGCTGAAGCGGGTCTTTTCGTCGTCATTCAATTCCCTTCCAAGAACCTTGGAGGTGGTCATGACGACGAGGGAAGCGATTTCGCCTCGGGCTTCGTCCAGCACTCGGCGACGTTCCTGCTCCATGGCCTCGCGAGCCTTCTCGACGATTTCCTTGGCTTGCCGCTCCGCTTCCTCGCGTTGAGAGTCCAAATGGGCCTGAGCCTGCTCTTTAGCGTGAGAAAGCGCCTTTTGGGCCTCCACGGAAGCTTCCTTGAGTGTTTCTTCCTGCTGGCGCTCGGTTTCCTCAAGCTGGAACTTGATTTTTTCGGCGTTCTTGAGGGAGTCCGCGATTTCTTGCTCGCGATCCTGCATTTTGGAAAGGATGCCCTTGAAGGCGAACTTCCAAATGACTACCGCCACGACGACAAAGTTGATGCACTGGGCGATGAAGAGAGGCCAGTCCAGGCCGAATTGCCTTTGAATGCCTTCTACGGTTTCGCCGATACCCGCTATGATTTCCATGGTCTGACGGAATTTGGAGGAGGAAAGAAATAGAGCCGTCCGTCCCGTTAGATGAACGGAACGAACGCTCCGAGAAAAGCTTTACAGGAAGAGGGAATAGAAGGCAACGGCTTCGGCCAAGGCCATGCCGATGATGGCTTGTACGAGGATTGGGCCGGAGGCGTCGGGGTTGCGTCCAACAGCTTCGGCGGCCTTCATGCCCACGAGTCCAACCCCGATGGCGGCACCTAGGCAACCGAGGCCGGCTTGGATGCTTCCGGAGATGCCTTCGGCGGCGGGAGCGGCTTGCGCGGCTTGATCCGCGGCTTGAGCGATTACTTCGATCATTTTTTAGTCCTTGATGTGTTGTTTTGATTCCGGTGGCCAATCGCCCACTCGCGTGGATGGTCCCGATCGGTAAAGTACTAAGATTTCTCTCGTCGTTTGTAAAGGGCCGCGGGTCAGTGATGCTCCTCGTCCCCGTGGTTGCAAATCAGGCCAACGTAAACGGAGACCAGCAACATAAAGACCAAAGCTTGAACGAGTCCGATAAGGACTTCGAGAAAATAGAAGGGAACGGGTATCACGGCCATGGATGCGGTGGAAAGCCAATCCGGGAAGCCGAGTTCGTGCCCCATGTGGAACATGCTGTGCAGGAGGCTCTCCCCGCCAAATACATTGCCGTAGAGGCGAAAGGTGAGCGAGACGGGGCGGAAGAGAACAGATATGACCTCGATGACTCCAACGACGAGGAAGATGGCTCCAAGGGAGTAAAACATACCGAGGTTCAACTCGTTCTTATCCGCCTTGTTGCCAAACCAGTCCTTAAGGACTACCTTAATACCCGCGTAACGCGGATTAAGTATCAAATAGACCCAGACCAAGTTGGCCACGGCGGCCAGAGCGAGGGTCATGTTGAGGTCGGCATTGGCGGGGCGAACAAGGGGTTTGTCTACATGGAAGTGGCCGTGCGCATCGGTGGTCCCCTCCCCTATCGTCCCAACGCCCGGAAACAAACCGCTCCAGTTGTGCACGAGTATGAAGAAGAAAAGGCCGCTGAGCAGCCAGAAGGAGGGGAAGAACACTTTCTTTCCTACAATTGGCTGGACGATGTTTCTCAGACCGTTGATACACTCCTCCACGAAAAGCTGTCGGCGCGTGGGTGTACGCCCAGGTTTGCCGACCAGATACCTGATCAGTAAAATGAGGGCAATGGAAACTACCCAACTAGTTACCATCGAGTTGGTTATGGGCAGTTCGAAGTTTTCGGTAAGTTGAACCATGGTCAATTCCTGAGCCGCCTCTTCGACGGCTTGCAATTGACCCGAAAACAAGACGAAAGCCGCTATGCTGACGAACTTCGTAAGTCTCACGAGAGTGAAAGAAAGTGCGGGAGTTATAAGCATTGTTTAACGCGGGTCAACGCGCTTTTCCTCGAAAGTATGAAAAACTTACCTTTCTCAAAGAAGGCGGGAAGATAAAACCAGCTAATTCTCCATCCTGCTTGATAAAACCAAAAGGGAAAGAAAAACCGCGCCCCATTAGGAAAGCTAATGACGCGCGGTGGCGAGGAAGGATTGGTGCTCAGGAAGAATATTCTGGAAAAAGGTTTCGTGCTCGAAGGGCCAAGGGGCTTCGTCTCGCAAGATCCAAAAGTCGTGGTCCTCCACTCGCTCCACAGCCCAATCGAAGTAAGGCCCGTAGTCGGTGCGAAAGCAAAGCTCGCCTCCAGGCAGGGAGCGAGAGTGAAGCAGATCAAGAAAGGCTGGCTGTACGAGTCGCCGTTTGAAGTGGCGCTTTTTAGGCCAAGGGTCGGGAAACAAAACGATGATGCGGCGGAATCTCAGCGTCTCGGGCATGGCTTCAAGAAACTCCAAAGCTTCGGTCTTGAAGAAGAAAAGAGAAGAGAGGTTTCGTTTGCGGCGTTTGTTTTCGGCCTTTTGAATTCTCTTTGTCATGAGGTCGAGGCCGATACAAGCTTCTTGGGGATGGGCCTCGGCGTAGGCGGCAAGCCAGTGTCCGTGTCCGCAACCAATTTCCAAGGTGAACCCGCGGCAGCCGGACTCTTCAGTAACTTTAGAAAGGCAAGCCTCGCAAAATGTCCGGATACGATCTCGGCGCTCCTCGGGCGAGCCATACTTTTCGCGAAAGGCGTCGCTCACTCCCCCACCCTACCCTTTCGATTTGCGAAATCCGTCTTTCCCCGCGAGGTGAACCAGGAGGATGCTGAGGTCGGACGGATTAACCCCCGAAACGCGACCGGCTTGGGCCAAGGTGGCGGGCCGGATGGTTGAAAGCTTCTCGATGCTTTCGTTGCGAAGTCCCGACAAGCCCTCGTAACGAAAATCCGGAGGAATCTTGATTTTCTCACCCTCGGCCAGCTTGGCCACGTTTCGGCGCTCGCGTTCTAAATAGCCCGCGTAAAGCGCACGGTAAAGAATTTCCTCGCGTGAGACTTTACTTAAAAGGCGAAAGGCAGGCGGTAGGTCATCTACTCCTCCGCCCCTTCGGAGGTGATCGCCCGCCGTAATGCCTCCCTCCATTTTCAGGTACTCCAACTCTTTCGTCCACTTTTCCACCTCGGCCGCCTTTTGTTTGACAGCAGCAAGCCGCTCTTGGGACAGGAGACCAAACGCTTCCGCGTGTGGCAAAAGGCGCAATTCAGAACTTCCGTGGTTAAATAGCAAGCGGTGCTCGGCACGACTGGTGAACATGCGGTAAGGCTCACGCGTTCCCTTGGTCACGAGGTCATCAACCAGCACCCCAAGATAACCTTGGTCGCGCCCAACAACCATGGGCGCATCGTCCCTAACTTTAGCAACGGCGTTGACTCCCGCCAGAAGACCTTGGCAGGCCGCTTCCTCGTAGCCTGAAGTGCCGTTTATCTGGCCGGCAAAGAAGAGGTTTTCGACTTTTTTTGACTCCAAGCTCGGTAATAGTTGGGTAGGCGGGGCAAAGTCGTACTCAACCGCGTAGGCTGGGCGCAGGATGATGGCGTCCTCCAGGCCGGGGATGGTGCGGAGAATCTCGTTCTGCACATCGAATGGCAAGCTGGTGGAAAGTCCGTTCACGTACCACTCGTCCGTGTTCACGCCCTCTGGTTCAAGGTAGAGCCGGTGCCCTTCCTTGTCGGCAAATCGAACGATTTTGTCCTCTATGCTCGGGCAGTAGCGCGGACCAGTCCCCTCAATGTCGCCCTGGTACAAGGGAGAGCGCTTGAGGTTTTCCCGAACAAGGCGGGCGGTGGCCGTAGAGGTGCGGGTTACACGGCAGGAAACCTGTGGGCCACCTTGCCAAGGGAGCTTGCCGATCGCCTTGTCCGGACGTTCCACGTGGAACCATCGGGAAGCACGTTCCACGTGGAACGTCTCGTCTTCGGAGCGGGTGTCGTAGAAGGCGAAGCGGGTGGGAGTTGCGTCGCCAGTTTGCTCTTCTAGTTCTTCGAGCTTGAGGCTTTTGCCAAGGAGACGCGGAGGGGTGCCAGTCTTAAGACGCTCCAAGTCGATGCCGCAGGCAAGGAAGTCGGCGGAGAGGCCCTTAGCAACATGATCGCCTAGGCGACCACCTTCACTCTTGTTTAGCCCCACATGCATGAGTCCGCGCAGAAAGGTTCCGGTAGTGACGATGACGGCGGAGGCCCGAAACTCCAAGTCCAGGCTCGTCTTCACGCCTATGCATCGCCCATTCTCCACAACAAGCCCCGTGACCATGGCTTGGAAGATGGTAAGGTTTTCCGCCAGTTCGAGCACATGCTTCATGCGGAACTGGTATGCCTTCTTGTCGCACTGCGCGCGAGGCGCCTGTACCGCGGGTCCCTTGGAAGTGTTAAGGAGTTTGAACTGAATGGCGGTGAAGTCGGTGTTCAAGGCCATTTCGCCACCGAGAGCGTCGATTTCCCGCACAATTTGTCCTTTGGCCTGTCCGCCGATCGCGGGGTTACAGCTCATTTGGGCAACTGTATCGACATTACCCGTAAGCATGAGGACGTCAGCTCCTCGACGAGCGGCAGCGAGGGCTGCTTCGCAACCCGCGTGCCCGGCTCCGCAGACAATGACATCGTAGGGGCGGTCCTTACCGTACTTGAGGCCCGCACTCATTTACCGATGCAGAAGCTCTGGAAAAGTCGGTCTAACATGTCTTCGTTGTCCACCCGGCCGACGATGTCTCCGAATGCGTCCTGGGCGAGTCGGATTTCGCTGAGGGCAAGTTCCGCAGCACCTTCGTCGAGAAGAAGGCGACGAGCTTCGTGCAGGGCAGTTTCGGCGGCACCGAGCCTTTCGGCGTGCCGGGCGTTGATAACGACGCCGTCCTCCGAACTGGCCGAGGCGGGAAGTTCTAGGAGTTTTGCCAATCCCAGCCGGCACTCGTCGAGGCCTTCGTCCGCCTGAAGGGAGAGGGGCAGGTGGTCTAGTTCGGGTAAAAAGTCGGGGTGTGGCCGACTGTCGGTCAAGTCGGTCTTGTTTTCAAGAACGAGAGCGTTGTCCGGAGACAACAAGTCAAGAAGGATTGCGTCCGGCTCGGGCTGGTCAGGCACGGAGGAATCGACAACGTAGAGGAAACAATCAGCATCGTGGGCTAGTTCGAGGGTTTTTTCAATGCCGCGCCGCTCAACCTCCGAACCGCCTTGCCGCAGGCCGGCAGTGTCGATGAGTTCCACCTCCACTTCTCCCACCTCCACCCTAATGGAAAGGTAGTCTCGAGTGGTGCCGGCTTCTTCGCTGACAATGGCCCGGTCTTCGCCGCTCAAAACGTTCATCAAGGTACTCTTTCCCGCATTGGGCGGACCCACGATGAGGCAACGAGCGCCCGCTTCCAGAAGCCTTCCGTAGCCTGCCGTGGAGCGGAGTCGAGAAACCTCCCCAAGTAAGGCTGCCAAGGTGGCGGGCGGGCCCACAAAATTTTCGGGAGGCAGATCTTCTTCGGGGAAATCGACGTAGGCTTCGATGCTCGCCCGCAGGTCGAGCAGACGGGACAGCAAATCCTTAATGCGGACTCCCAAGGCGCCGCGAAGTTGACGTCCGGCGGCTTCCAAAGCCCGATCCGTGCGGACCCGAATCAAGGTGGCGACGGACTCGGCCTGCGTCAGGTCCATCCTGCCCGCTAAGTAGGCCCGGCGGGTAAACTCTCCAGGTTCGGCCAGGCGACATCCGCGGGCGACTAAGTCTTCCACGATCTTTTTAGTAAGTAAGGGGTTACCGTGAGAGCTGATCTCCAGCATTGATTCCCCAGTGTAGGACTTTCCAGACGCGAAGAAGACGCACACAACCTGATCCACCACGTCGCCGCGCAAGTCACGGTAATCGGCAAGACAGGCTCGTCGCGGAGTAGGGGAGGGGAGGCCGAGCGCGTCCTCCGCCAAGCTTTCGCTCAATGAACCGCTGACCCGCGCAACGGCCAAGGCGGACTCGCCAGCGGGAGTGGCGGCGGCCACGATGGTTTCGTCCGCCGACACCGCGTTCAGTCGTTTTCGCCGTCTTCGGCTGCGCCATGAGCCAGAACCGAGCCTACGCTGACCTGAACCTTTTCGAGAATGGCTCGGGTCAAGGTCTCCATCAGCTCGGGGTTGTCGGCCAGCGCCTGCTTGGCAGCTTCGCGTCCTTGTCCAACCAATTGGCCTTCGTGAGAAATCCACGCACCTTTTTTGGTGAGAATCTTTTGGTCGATACCGAGGTCGATGAGGGAACCCGTTCGGGAAATGCCCTCGTTATACATGATGTCGAACTCGCAGGCGGTGAAAGGCGGAGCCACCTTATTCTTAACTACTTTCAGGCGAGTACGAGAACCAGTGACGGTGCCGTCTGACTCCTTAATTTGCCCGATGCGGCGGATGTCCATCCGCACGGAACAAAAGAACTTCAGGGCCCGACCGCCCGGCGTAGTTTCGGGACTGCCGAACATAACTCCGATCTTTTCGCGAATTTGGTTGGTGAAAATACAGACGCAATTGGTTTTGGCGATGGCAGCGGTAAGCCGGCGCATGGCCTGACTCATCATGCGGGCCTGGAGCCCCACGGTGGTGTCGCCCATTTGTCCGTCCAATTCCTGCCGAGACACCAGAGCGGCCACCGAGTCCACCACGATCACGTCGATGGCACCTGAGCGGATAAGGGTTTCGGTGATGTTAAGAGCGTCCTCACCGCTTTCGGGCTGGGACACCATAAGGTTGTCCAAATCCACCCCGACCACCTTGGCGTAGCGGGGGTCCAATGCGTGTTCCACATCCACGAACACGGCGGTTCCACCTTTTCGCTGCGCCTCGGCAATGATGCTAAGGCAGAAGGTCGTCTTACCCGAGGACTCGGGTCCATAAATCTCAACGATTCTTCCCCGAGGCAAGCCTCCCACGCCGAGGGCGAGGTCGATGGCAATGGAGCCCGTGGAAATCACGGACACATTCATTTTCGTTGCGTCGCCAAGACGCATCAGGGCACCGTCGCCAAATTTCTTGTTGATGCCCGCGACTGCGAGGTCGAGGTCCGCGTTGCCCGTGGAAGTTTGTTCTTTGGAGGCAGTGGTCTTGGCCATGTCAAAAAAGGAGTTGGAAGTAGAAGAAAGAGGAGAGAGGGACAAAATGAGGGGGAACGAGCAGGAGGCAAGATGTTTCACGAAAAAACGCTTCCGCGTGGACATTTCCGTTCGCTGCAGCAGGATAAGGGAGAGGTCACCTCCGCCCGCATTCCTTTCTATGTCGCTCCTCCGCAAGGGCGAGACGGAGACAAGTTGCCGCCTAGCTGAGGATTTGTCTGACTACTTTGCCGTGTACGTCGGTAAGGCGATATTGACGGCCCTGAAACTTGAAGGTTAGCCGTTCGTGGTCCATACCGAGAAGGTGAAGGATAGTGGCTTGGAGATCGTGAACATGCACCTTGTTCTCGGCCACGGTGAAGCCAAGTTCGTCACTGGCTCCGTGGGTGTAACCGGGTTTGGTTCCTCCGCCTGCCAGCATCATGGTGTAGACGTCGGGGAAGTGGTCCCGGCCAAGATTTTTGCTCCCGGCGGTACGACCTTCGCGGAAGGGTGTGCGGCCGAACTCGCCTCCCCAGACGATGAGGGTGTCTTCAAACAGGCCGCGAGCCTTGAGGTCCCGGATGAGGGCGGACACAGGCTTGTCCATGGTGGCGCACTTGTTACGAAGGCCAGCTCCCAATGCGGTGCCGCCGCCTGTGCCATGAAAATCCCAACCCCAGTCGAACAGGTGTACGAAGCGCACGCCCTGCTCCACGAGACGGCGGGCCAGCAGGCAATTGTTGGCTAGGGACGAAGCTCCGAGTTTGGCTCCATAGGCTTCCAAGGTCTTGGCCGGCTCCTTCGACAGGTCCATAACCTCGGGCACGGAGACCTGCATACGGTAGGCCATTTCGTACTGGGCCATGCGGGTCAAGGTTTCAGAGTGACCAAGTTCCTCGGCTTGTATGCGGTTGAGGTCGCGCAAGGCATCCAAACCGGCACGTCGCAGGTCGCGTTTCATGCCCTTGGGGTCGGAAACATAGAGAACGGGGTCGCCCTTCGAACGACATTGGACACCTTGAAACACGCTTGGCAGGAATCCGCTGCCAAAGGAGTTCTTACCACCGTTGGGTTGTACTCCGCTGGAGATGAGGGCAACGAAGCCGGGCAAGTCCTGGTTTTCCGAACCCAAACCATAAGTGACCCAAGAACCCATGCTGGGGCGGCCCGCTCGGGGACTTCCAGTATAAAGAAACAATTCGGCAGGGGCGTGGTTGAACTCATCCGTCGTCATCGACTTGATGAAGGTCAAATCGTCGGCCAATTCCGAGAGGTGGGGGAGGGCATCGGATATCCAGGCCCCGGAGGCGCCGTAACGTTTGAACTCGTGCGGCGTACCCATTAACTTAGGTACCCCAGAGGTGAAAGCGAAGCGCTTGCCCCTAAGATGCTCTTCGGGGCAGTTTTCACCTTCGCGGCGGATGAGTTCAGGCTTATAGTCGAAGAGGTCCAGGGTGGGAGGCGAGCCTGTCATGTGCAGGTAGATGACTCGCTTCGCCTTGGCGTCGAAGTGAGTCCTCCGGGGACGGGTTGGAGCAACGGGGTTAATGTCGACGACGGGGGACGCTTCCGAGGCTGCGCCATGCATTGACGCTAAGGCAATTCCGCCCAAGCCCAAACCGGAAGAACCGAGGAATTGCCGGCGGGTTTGCTCCAGAAGGTGTTCGTCGTATGCATTCATTGCCGATAAATTAAATTTATTTAAATCTATCTTTTGAGAAAGACTTCATCGAGATTCAACAACATGTTTCCAACAAGCGTCCATGCGGCAAGTTCAACGGGGTCGGCTTTTTCGGGCAAGGGACCAATGGGGTCCGTGGCGAGAATCTTTGCGGAGACCGGGTCGGCAGCGTAGGCTTTTCGTGCTTGTTCGTAGAGGGCGAGGATGCGTTTGGATTCCGACGAGCGCGGGGGTCGGGTTAGGCAGAGGCGAAAGCCGCGCTCCACAGCTTCGGCGGGAGAGGTAGCTTCAAGGGCCATGCGGCGGGCGAGGGATTGGGCGGCCTCGATGTAAACGGGGTCGTTGAGGGTCACCAAGGCTTGCAAGGGAGTGTTGGTGGGGGTGCGTCGCACATTGCAGACGAAGCGGTTGGGAGCGTCGAAGGTGGCCATGGAGGGGTAGGGGTTGGAGCGGCGCCAGTGCACATACAGCCCGCGTCGGAACTTGTCCTCGCCGAGGCTGGTCTTCCAGTCGAGACCGGGACCGAAGGCGGCACTGAGTCCCAAACTGGGTTGGGGAGGCTTGACGGGGGGGCCGAAGGCCTTGCGGCTTAGTAGACCGGAAGCGGCGAGAGCGTGGTCGCGCACCATTTCGGCGGTGAGCCTGCGGCGCGGTCCTCGGCTGAGCAGTTCGTTGAAGGGGTCGGCGGCGGCTCGGGTTTCGTCCACCTTGACGGACTGCCGGTAGGTGGCGGACAGGACGATGGTCTTGACGAAGCTCTTAAGGTTCCAGTTGTTGCGGATGAGTTCGGTGGCGAGCCAGTCGAGCAATTCGGGATGGGTGGGAAGTTCGCCCTGGGAGCCGAATTCCTCACTTGTGCGGACGATGCCTTGGCCGAAGAAGGCTTCCCAGTACCGGTTGGCCACGACACGGGCAGTAAGAGGATTTTCGGGGGATACGAGCCAGCGAGCGAGAGCCAGCCGGTTCGGCCTCTGCTCGCCTTCGGGCAAAGGATGAAAGGCGGCGGGGACGCCCGCCGTGACTTCCTTCTCCTTGGCAAGGAAGTTGCCTCGGGTCTGAACATGGGTTTTGCGACGTTTGCCTTCTGGCAGTTCCTGCATGATGGGAACGGTGGTAAATGCTTTCATCTGGCGGGCGCTGGCGGACAAGGCTTCCAGTTCCTTTTCGGCTTTCTTCACGGCGGGACTACCGGCGACGTAAAAGGCGCGGAGCCTGTCGCGTTGTGTCTGAGACCGTTCACGGGCTGGCAAGGAGAGGATCGCGAAGACATCGTTGGGGAGGGGTTGGTCGAGCTCGGGAAGGGGAGCTGCGAGAAGGAAGGCGGGCGAGGAATCCTTGGGTGAAAAGCCATTGGCTCGGGCCTGAAGGACCATGCCGGCTTTAGCGTCGAGCGGTCGGGAAAAACGGAAGAGATTGTTAGCGGTGGGGTGGGGGAGGGGAACCGCGGGCAGGGTTTCGGCTCCGTCGAGGGCGAGAGCGTGCGAGGGTTTAGGGGTCTTGGCTACTTCATGGCTCCAACGCAGGACGCGATTTTCGTCAAACAGCTCCACCTTGAATTTTTTTAGACGGTCGGCCGTGCCTGCGTCCACCCGGTTCCAGACCACGACTTTTTCCAAGAACTCTTCCTTGCCAAGGTCTACTTCCCACCAAGGGTTGTCGGCTCGTCCCGTGTGGAAGACGGTTTTGGCGGCGTAGTTACCGTCGGTGTTGCCGTCGTTGCCGTATTTGGCGGGGCCGGCGAAGTCCGTGCTGATTTGGGAGGCTATGCCGCTCAGGGCGAGGTTTTCGCCGCCGGAGAACGCCTGCAACTCAGCCAAGTGAAGAAAGGAGGACTTGGCGAGGTTGGTGACGCGGACGAAGCGTCCCTTCTTGCCGGGTTGTTCGGCGTCTGAAGCTAAAAGAAACTCCACGTTCACGGGGGCTCCAGGAAGACGGACTCCCACAAACTGTCCCTCGGGAAGGACGAGGGAGGTGCCCCCGCCCTTAGGCACGGGCTTGCTCGCCATTTTCGTTTCGCGCAAAGGCTCGGCGAAGGAGGCGGCCCACACTTCCAGTTTCTCAGGATACTGAGCCTTGAGTGTGGTCAGCTTCTTCCCCAGTTCCTCGATCTGCTCAGCTTTGCGTTGCTTCTCCGCTTTTTGTTGGGCGGAGAAAACTTGGTGATAGGGGCTTTCGTCGCGACGGTCGGCGTCGGCGGTGTTATTGAAAATGGCGAAGACGCGGAAGTACTCTTCCTGTGAAATGGGATCGTACTTGTGGTCGTGGCACTGAGCACACCCCATTGTGACACCCATCCACACGGCCATGGTTGTGTTGACGCGGTCGACGACAGCGACGTTGCGGAACTCCTCGTCGTTCGTTCCGCCTTCGTTGTTGGTTTGAGTGTTGCGGTGAAAAGCTGTGGCGACAAGTTGGTTGGGTGTGGGTTCGGGGAGGAGGTCTCCGGCGATTTGCTCGACCGTAAAGCGGTCGAAAGACAGGTTGCGATTGAAGGCTTGGATGACCCAGTCGCGGTAGGCCCAAATGGTACGGGGCTGATCATCGGCGTAGCCCGCGCTGTCAGCGTAGCGGGCGAGGTCGAGCCATTGACGGGCCCAGTGCTCGCCGTAGGCATGGGAGGCGAGAAGGCGGTCCACGAGGTTTTCGTAGGCTTTCGGGGAGTCGTCGTTGACGTAAGCGTCGGCTTCCTCGGGGGAGGGGGGCAAGCCCGTAAGGTCGAGGTAAAGGCGGCGGACGAGGGAATATTTGTCGGCCTCAGGGGAGGGCTCCAAGCCGGCTTTTCCCAAGCGGGCGAAGATGAAGGCGTCGATTTCGTTGTTCCCCCAAGGCGCGTTCTTGGTTTTGGGCGGAGTGGGGCGGTTCGGTTTTTGATAGGCCCAGTGTTCCTCGAACTCGGCACCTTCGGCAATCCAGCGGCGAAGGGTTTTCTTTTGTTCGGCCGTAAGAACGCGTTTAAGTTCGGGGGGTGGCATGACCTCGTCAGGGTCGTCCGAAAGGACGCGATCGAGAAGTTCACTGTCCTCGGGTTTACCAGGCACCACGGCGATTGCCCCGTCGCGGGAGGCGGTGGCGGAAGCGGCTTGATCCAGACGAAGTTTCGCCTTGCGGGCCTTGGCATCGGGCCCGTGGCACTCGAAACAATGCGCGGACAGGATGGGCCGAACATCGTGGTTGAATGACAGCTTGCCTTGGGCGCAAACCTCAATTTGGAGGTAAATTGCGGCTAGAACGCACGAGCCAATTTCAAGAAGACGAAAAGACTTCACACCGCCTTTTTATTAGCACCGAATAGAATAGGGCAAATCCATTGCGCGTTTCCCCGCGTGATTCAATTCAAGAAGAAACGATCACTCTGTCCCCTCTCAAGAAAAAGACGGTGTCTCCCGTCTTAGCCGTTGAAGCAAAAGGCTTCTTCGTCTAGGAAGAAACTCACTAATTCGGAGAAAATCATGCTCGCGATTTCAGACTTCTTGCCAAACCAAACCTGTGCCGGAATGGACAGGAGGGACTTTTTGAGAGCGGGCGCCTTGGGATTCGGGGGACTGACCCTTCCGGGACTCCTGCGGGCTAAAGCGGCGGGGTTGGCCCAAGGCAAGCCATTCCGCAACAAGTCAGTCGTTCTGCTGTTTTTGCAGGGTGGCCCGCCGCATATCGAGCTTTTCGACCCGAAGATGACGGCTCCCTCCGAGTACCGAAGCATCACGGGCGAAATCCCCACCCTTCTGCCCGGCGTCACCTTCGGCTCCACCTTTCCGAAGCTGGCGAAAATGGCGGATAAGCTGGCCGTGGCGCGTTCCTACCAGTCACGCAACGGCGGGCACACTTACCTTTCCGTAACAAGTGGAGGGAACTCGTTGAAGGCGTCTACGAGTGCCGTGTGCGCCCGCATCCTCGGCCCACACGACGCAGCCACGGGCATGCCCAGCAATTGCCTCGTCCTCCCCGAAGCCGTGCAGGACGGCCTCAAACTGGGAAGCAACTTCGAGACAAGCGCCCTTCCCACGCTGACGGCTCCGGGAAGCCTCGGCCCCAACTACGGTGCCTTCAACCCCTCGGGCGGAGGGAAGGCGCAGGAAAACATGCAGTTGCGGATCAGCCCCGAAAGGTTAGCCGACAGGCGGGGCTTGCTTGGAGAACTGGACAAGGTGAAGCGCAGGGTGGACGCCAACCGCGTCCTCGAAGGCGCCGACCACTTCAACCAACAGGCCTTCGACGTGGTGACCAAGGGCGTAGCCTCCGCCTTCGACCTCTCCGAAGAAGACCCGCGCACGCTCGAGAAGTACGACACCCGCCCTCTTTTCGACGCCCGGGACCTGCAACGTTGGGGCGACATGAGACGGGCCACCAACCTGCTAGGCCTTCAGATGCTAATGGCCCGGCGGTTGTGCGAGGCGGGTTGCTCCTTCGTCACCGTTTCCGACTGCGGGTGGGACTACCACGCCAACAACAACAGCCCCAAGGGCATGACGGGTATTTACCCGATGGGCCACCAAGTCGACCACGCCGTCGCCGCCTTCGTCCAAGACCTCTACGACCGGGGCCTAAACGAAGACGTACTCTTGCTCGTGACTGGGGAGATGGGCCGCAGCCCAAAGCTGAACAAGAACGGAGGCCGCGAACACTACGGTAACCTCACCTCCCTGCTGGTAGCGGGAGGCGGAGTGAACGTCGGGCAAGTCATCGGCGAATCGGACGCCACCGCTTCTTATCCGGCCACCACGCCCTACGGCCCCGAAAATCTTTCCGCCACCATTCTGCACCACCTATTCGACCTCGGCGAACTGCGCCTAGTGGACGGTCTGCCAAGCGAAATCCTCGCCATGTCGAACGACCGACCGATCGAGGAGTTGTTTTAGGAACGGGTTACGCTCCGTACGAAGTCACTTCCCCGCCATGCGCCATTCGTGGTCGTTACGGAGGAGCAGCTTGTCGGCGGCGAGAGGCCCCCAGGTGCCGGCGGCGTAGGTTTCCAAGCCCTTGGCCCCGCGTTCCGCCCAATGCTCGAGGACGGGCGTGAAGAGACTCCAGGAAGTTTCGGTTTCGTCGCCACGGATGAAGAGGGTGCCGTCGCCGTTCATGGCGTCGAGAATAAGCCTTTCGTAGGCTTCGGGGGTGTCGGAGTGGAAGGTGGTGTCGTAACCAAAGGATAGTTCGACGGGTTCGAGCTTGGTTTCTAATCCGGGCGTTTTTGAATTGAGGGTGAGGGTAACGCCTTCGTTTGGCTGAATGCGAAGGACAAGGCAGTTCGGGGAGACATCGTAGCGGTCGCCCTCGCTGAAAAGGATGGCGGGCGGGCGGCGAAACTGCACGGCGATTTCGCTGGCCTTGCGGGCCATGCGTTTGCCCGAGCGGATGTAGAAGGGGACCCCTTTCCAACGCCAGTTATCCAAGTACATGCGCAGGGCGGCGAAGGTTTCCGTGTAGGAATCCTCGGGAATGCCCTCCTCCTCCAGATAGCCGCAAGCCTTTTCTCCGCCGACTAAGCCCTCGTCGTAACGGGCTCGGACTACGTCGGCGTCGTCCCCGTCGAGGTCCAGCGGGCGAACGGCCTTCAGGGCCTTAACCTTTTCGTCGCGGATGGACTCAGGGTCGAGAGAGGCGGGAGGCTCCATGGCGGTGAGGGCAAGCAATTGCATAACGTGGTTCTGCACCATGTCGCGCAGGGCCCCGCTCCTGTCATAGTAACCGCCTCGGGATCCGACTCCCAAGTCCTCGGACACCGTAACCTGGACACAGGAAACATAGTTGTTGTTCCACACTGGCTCGAAGATGGAGTTGGAAAAGCGCTGGGCCAAAAGGCTCTGAACCGTTTCCTTGCCAAGGTAGTGGTCGATGCGGAAGACCTGTGACTCGTCAAAACGCCGGTTGATGACGAGGTTGAGTTCGCCAGCAGAAGCGAGATCGCGGCCGAAGGGCTTTTCAATCACCACCTTGGAGGCAAAGGGGGTGCGGCGGTGGCGACGAGCGAGCCCGCTGTTACCGAGGTTCTCTAAAATCGACTTGAATACTCCCGGCGGGGTGGAAACGTAGAAGAGGCTTTGGGCCTCCCTGTCGGAGGCTTGCTCGACCTCCTCGATGGTCTTGGCAAGGGCGGCGAAAGAATCGGCGTCGGCGTAGGAGCCGGCATGATAACGAAAGTTGGCGGCAAGTTTGTTCCAGATTTCCTCCTCCAAGGGCCTGCGCGAATGCTTCGCCACGGCCTGCTTCATGGCCTCGCGAAAGGCTTCGTCCGACATGGGGCTTCGTCCGTAGCCAATGAGGTGGAAATCCTCCGGAAGCAACCCGTCCACGCCGAGGTTGTATAGCCCGGGGGCGAGCTTGCGGGCGGTGAGGTCTCCCGATGCTCCGAAGATAACGAGGATGGTTGCGGGCGCCTTACGGGCAGTGTCCAGTTTGCTTTGCATGGATTGGAAAAGGCCCTTCTAATGAAAGCGGGAAGGAAACAAGGCAACGTTTTCGTGATGGAAGATTTCCGGGGCCTGCTTGCAATCGATGGGCAAATCGACTTCCACCACGTCGAAACGGAAGTAGGCAGGCCTCTCCTTGCGTCGGTTCAGGTAGGCTTTGCAGGCACGCAGGAGAGCTCGGCGCTTGCGCGCATTGACGCTGTCCAGTCCCTTGACGAGGGCGTTCTCGGCCCGGGCCTTCACTTCGACGAAGACGAGCGTCTCGGCGTCCTTGCAAATC
>CAXGVD010000003.1:0-26143 GCA_964012695.1 uncultured Opitutia bacterium | reverse complement strand
TTGGTCCTGCTTGGGGAAACCGAACAGGGTGGCGAGGGAGGAGTGGCGGCGAAGGCGACCGCCGAGGGCGTTGCTTAGCACCGTGTCTCCGGGGGCGATGTGTAGGTCTTGGTGGATGAAACCGGGAGAAGAGCCGGCGGGGAGGTGGAGGGTGACGGTGCCTTCGGTGGGTTCGCGCAGACCGGCGAGGCAGGAGAGCAGGCTGGTCTTGCCGGAGCCGGAGGGGCCAGTGAGGGCAACGAACTCGCCCGGGTGGAGAGCGAAGTCGAGCCTGCGGAAGAGCCATCGCCCGTCGAGGCGGAGGCCGAGGCCGGAGGCTTCGAGCAGGGGTTTCACCTAGGAGTGGTAGCCTTCACGCGGGCGGGGAGCTGCGATGGCCCAGAGGGGCCGTGGTAGCCTATTCCTTTATGGTTTTCTGGACTTCGAGTGCCTCGCGGGTGACCTTGAGATGTTCCTCGGGGTCCACTTCCACGAGTTCGCCGTTGAAGACGGAGTCGCGCAGGTCAGGGTTGTCCTCGTTCATGGCGAGCAGGGTTTGGCGGAGGAGATCGAGGTCGGCCTTGGAGAGGGTTTTACGGTGGCAGATAGTGTGGGAGGGGACGGGGCCTTGCTTCTGGAGAATCTTCAGCTTGGCCTTCTGCTCGTCGTCTAGGTACTTGTCGCCGAGGAAGACGTAGTCGCTGACGGCGGCGGCTTCCACGTGGCCGTCCAGCACGAGTTGGACCGCGCTGACGTAGCCCGTGGCGAACTTCACCTCGGAGAAGAAATCTGTCAGGGCCTTCTCGGGGCCGACGTGTCCACGTTTCACCAAGTCCCAAGTTGGGATGAGACGGCCGGATGTGCTGGTGGGGGAGGCGAAGGCGACGGGGTGGCCCGCGAGGTCGTCGATGGAGCTGTAGTTGCCGTCCGCCGAGGTGAGCCAGACGCTGTCGTAGTTGGGTTTGTCCCCCTTTAGATGAATGAAAAGGATGGAACCGGCTTCTTCGTCGAGGTTGCGGGCGGCGTCGGTGGAGCTGAGGTAGCCGAGGTCGATGGTCCTGCCCTTGAAGCCTTCCACGATGGCGGAAGAGGCGGAGGGGATGACGACTTCCACTTCGCGGCCGAGCTTTTCGGTGAGGTATTTTTGGAGGTTTTCCTTTTCCTCCAGCATTTTCTCGGGGTTCTTGTTCGCCTTGAGTGCGATTACGAATTTCTTGACGGGTGAGGAGTCGGGCTCGGTTAAACCGCCGTTTCCGCCGCCGCAAGAGGCGAGGGCGAGGGCGCCTGCGGCGAGGCAGGTGGAGGTGAGGGCACGGGCGATGGAGGCGCTAAAGCGGTTCATGGTGTTGGCTTTGAAGGAGAGTTAATTGAGACTGGTTCTCAATAGTGTCGGGGCGGATTCGTCAAGTCGGAAGAAGGTCGCGAATAGCTTGTAGGGTGCGTGAGGCGGCGCCGTCGTGAGCCTTTGCCCACTGGCGGGCGGCTTGACCGGTTCGGCTGCGTTCTTCGGGGGAGCGAAGGAGACGGAGGACGGTTTGGCGGAGGGAGTCGGAGTCGGGAACGAGTTCCGCGGCCTCAGTCTGGAGGAGGCTTTCGCATGCTTCGGTGAAGTTTTGGTAATTGGGGCCGATGAGGAGTGGGAGGGCGATGGCGGCGGGTTCGGCGGGGTTTTGGCCTCCGTGATGCGGGTGAAGGGTTTTGCCGACGAAGGCGAGGTCCGCGCATCGGATGAGTTTAGTGAGTTCGCCTGTGGTGTCGGCGATGTATGCGGAGGTGTCGCCAGGTGCTTGTCGCTTGTCCGAGCGGAAGTGGTGGGTGAGGTCGGATGCTTGTGAGAGAAGGGATCGGAGTTCGTTTCTTCTTTCGGCGTGTCTGGGTATGAGTAGCAGGCTGGCGGGGATGTTTGCTTCGTGGGCGGCCCGGAGGGCATCGAGCAAGGCTTTTTCCTCTCCCGGCCAAGTGGAGATGCCAGCGATGACTAGGGAGTCCGAGGGAAAGCCGAATTCGTCGAGTAGGGCGTTACGTTCCTCGGCGTCGGGGAGGGAGAGGCTGGCGGAGTCGAACTTCAGGTTACCGGTGGCGAGGGTCTGTTGCTTTAGTGCCCCGACTTCCAGCCACCGTTCGCGCTGCTTTTCGGAAGAGGCGAAGACGTTCAGGTTGGGGGGGAGTAGCAGGGAGCGAAAGAGGCCTGCTCTTGCGAGGCGGGCGTGGGAGCGGTTGGAAAGGCGGGCGTTGAGGATGACGGCGGGAATGTTTCTTCGTCGTGCTTGCCTGAGGTGTTCGGGCCATAGTTCGCTGTCCACCATGGCGATGAGGTCGGGCCGGATGCGGCGCCAGGCTAGGGCGGAGAATGGGAGCCAATCGAGCGGGAAAGGTCCGTGGGCCAAAACTCGGGAACCGTGGCGCTCGGCGGCCAGCTTCAGGCCCGTGCTGGTGGTGCCCGAGAGGACGATCTCGAGGTTGTCCACTTCCGTCAGGTAGTGGAGCAGGGTGGCTATGGATGAAAGCTCGCCTACGCTTACTGCCTGTATCCAGATACGGCGGGATCCGGGTTTTTGCTTAGGCAACCGCGGCCACAGGCCGAAGCGCTTACGGAGGTCTTTTCCGTAGCCGCCCCGCCTGAGCATCCGGCGCAGGTAATACGGAGCCGAAAACAAGGCGGCGACGGGTAAGAGCAGGCGGTATAACCAAATCACGAGCTTGGGCGGCGGACGTGTTTCCACCGGTTTACCGTTGCATCTCGGGCGTTGCTTTGGAAAAGGTGCATGTTTTCGACGACTATGGAAAACTCCGACCGGATCGCGAAACTTTTCGAGAGCGCCAAGGAAGAAGGGCGGGCTGCCTTCGTGGGCTATGTCTGCGCCTGCGACCCTGATTTCGAGACCTCCCTCGCGGTCTGCCGTTCCCTTTTGGACAACGGCGTGGACCTTCTGGAGCTGGGTGTTCCCTTTTCCGATCCCTTGGCCGACGGGCAGACCAACCAGCTGGCCGCTCAGCGGGCCTTGGAGTCCGGTAGCTCGCAGGACGACGTTTTTCGGCTGGTTCGGGCGGTGCGGGAGTTCTCCGATGCCCCCATTGTCTTCTACACTTACTACAACCTCGTGTTTTCGCAGGGGGTGGAGGCCTATGTGCAGAGGGCTTTGGAGGCTGGCGTGGACGGTCTGCTCACCTTGGACCTGCCGCCCGAGGAGGCGGGGGAATTGCTGGTCGCTTCCCGCAAGGCGGGCATGAAGAATGTCTTCATCGTTGCCCCCACTACTCCCGAGGCTCGCATTTCCATCATTTCCGAGGCCTCCTCCGGTTTTTTATATTATGTTTCGCGCGAGGGCGTTACTGGTGAGAGGAAAGACCTTGCGGGCGATCTCAGCGAGCGCTTGGCCGCCATCCGGACCCGGACTGAGCTTCCTGTTGTGGTGGGCTTCGGTATCTCCACCCCGGAGCAGACGCGAGAGGTTGCTGCGGTGGCGGACGGCGTGGTGGTCGGGAGTGCCTTGGTGAATTGCATCCCCCGAAACCTGGAGACCCCGGAGCACATTCCCGAAGCCATCGGGGCCAAGGCCCGTGAACTTTCCCAAGCCTTGGCGAAAGGGTAGGGTGCGGCCTTTTCCCGGTGGAGCGCGGAGAGGGCGAGGATTCATGAGGACCGATGCCGACCTCCTCATTCTTGCCGGCGTCACCGCAGTTGGCAAAACTGCGCTCGCCTTGGATTGGGCCGAGCGAGTCAACGCTGAAATCCTGTCCTGCGACTCCCTCCTCTTCTACCGAGGCATGAATGTGGGAACGGCCAAGCCCTCCTCCGAGGAGTTGTCCCGCGTCCCGCACCACGGCGTGAATTTGGTTGAACCGGCGGAGCCATTCGATGTCGCCCGCTATGTCCGTTACGCTCAAACCGTGGTGGAGGACGTGCGTTCCCGTGGGCGGCGGCTCCTCGTGACGGGCGGGAGCGGCTTTTACCTCAAGAGTTTTTTCACCTCGGTTGCGGATGAGGTCGTTGTGTCCGAAGAGGTCCGTGCCGAGGTGATCGGCCTGGAGGCAGAGTCTGGTCTAGAAGGCATGACCGCTCGTTTGCGGGAACTCAACCCCGTCCTGCCCGATGATTTGGACTTGTTCAACCCCCGGCGCGTGGCTCGGGCCTTGGAACGTTGCCTCGCCTCAGGCGAAACCCTTCTCGTCCTGCGGGAACGGTTTCGAAGCCGCTCTGGCCCATTCGGCTCCCTCCGAAAATTCACCTGCCTGCTCGAACGTTCCCCCGAAGATTTGGAGCAACGAGTCCGGAAGCGGACCACCGCTATGCTGGCCGCCGGATTGGTGGAGGAAGTGAAAAGCTTGCGGGAGCGGGGCCTGCGAAAAAATCCTTCGGCGGCACGAGCCGTCGGTTATCGGGAAACCCTCGCCATGCTCGACGGGGAGCTGCCCCGGCTCGAACTTGAGGAAAGCATCGTTCGCTCCACCTTGCAACTGGCGGCCAAGCAGAGAAAGTGGTTCAGGAACCAATTGGAACCGGACCTGAAACTGTTCGCCGTTCTCGGAGAAACCTTCGAGGTCGAGTCCCTGCCACTTGCGCCAGAACCTTGACCCAGGCGACTTTCCCCTCAACGATACCCACGCGAATCCTGTAAAGCTGGGCTTCAAAGAAACGATGACACCCTTGAGCCGCATAGCCATCGTGGCCAACGCCACCAAACCCGGTGCCTTGGAAGCCGCCGAGCTTCTGGAGGGCTTGGCTCGGGCCGTAGGGGCCGAAACCCTTGTCACCACCGAGTTTCCTCCACCCGCTGGTTTTCTGGAAGGCATGGACGCCTGCTTCGTCGTCGGCGGAGATGGCACCCTCCTCGGAACATTGGAGGAAGCCGTAGCCCGCAACGTGCCCGTGGCTGGAGTGCGGCGGGGTCGGGTCGGCTTTCTCGCCACCTTTTCCCCGGACGAACTCGCCGAGCGCGTCCCGGCCATTCTGCAGGGTGCTTATCGAGTGGGTCGTCGTTCCCTCCTGCGTTGCCGCGTACCTGGTGGCGAATCCCGCCTTGCCCTCAACGACGTGGTGGTGAAAAGCGGTTCGGTCTCTCGGCTCGCCCGGTTCGTCGTCCGCTCGGGCGAGGAACCCGTGGCCGAATACGCCTGCGACGGCGTCATCCTCTCCACTCCCACTGGTTCCACCGCCTACAATCTAGCCGCCGGCGGCCCGCTCGTGCACCCGTCTGCCCATGTCGTGGTTATGACCCCCATCTCCGCCCACACCCTAACCAGCCGGAGTGTAATTTTCCCTCGCGAGGCTCGGTTAGTGGTGGAGTCCGCGGGCGAGCAGGAACCGCCCCTCGTCTCTGCCGACGGACAGGACGCCTTTTCCGGTCCCGACTGTCTGCCTTTGGAGGTCGTCGTGCCGAAGGAAACCTTTCCCTTGCTGGAAGAGGAAAGCCATTCCCATTTCCGCTTGCTTCGCAACAAACTCAAGTGGGACTGAACCTTCGCCATCCGCCCATCGTGAACTGAAAAGGCCCGCTAATCATGCTATCACCCGGTGTCAGGATCGGCCCAGCCCGCATTCTCGAAGACCTGCGGGAAGGTGCGGCGGGAGAGGGTTATCTTGTTCTGGGGGAAGCTGGTAAAGGCAAGGGCGAGCGCCTGTTCGCCAAGGTGTTGCCGAAGGAGTTGGTGGAAGGAGCCGGCTTTTCCGACCACTTTCTTCGCGAGTGTCAGGTCGTCGAGCAATTGGAGGGTGAAGGCATCGTCACTCCGGACAGTTCCGGCGTCACCAAGTGGAAGCACTGGTTGCGATACCCTTTGGAGGAGGGAGTGGAACTCGCCGCCGAGTCTCAAGAATCCGAAACCTCAGAGGCTTCGGACGAGGTCCGCATCGAAAAACCGGACCCGGACGCCCCTGTGGCAGAGACCCTTCGGATTAGCTCCCTCGAACAATTCCTTGAAGCCCGAAGCGGGGGCCTCTCACCCGAGGAAGCGCTCCCTCTGCTCACCACCCTGCTTCTTGGCCTGCGTACCGCTCACGTCGCCGGAGTCCTGCACGGGAACCTGAAACCGAGCAATGTTTTGCTCGGGATGAGCGAAGACGGCGCCTTCATTGCCCGTCTGAGCGAATTCGGCCTCGTCCGAATCGTCGGCGAAGATTGGTTTAGGGAACGTTGGGAAAGCGCTTCCACCCCTCCCTTAGAAGGCGAAGTCTCGACCGATGCCGATGTTGCCTCCCTTCGCCAGACCTTTCTGCATCGTCCGCCCGAGCAAGTGTACGGAGGCGAGATGAACGAACGTGGAGACCTCTACGCCCTGGGCCTCGTGGCTCGCCGCCTCCTCACGGGTTGCCCTCCTGAGGAAATCCGCTCCGCCACTGCGGACGCTGAGCTTCCCCTCGCCTGGAGCCAATGGCTCGCCAAGTTGACGGGGGAAGACCCTGAAGAACGCTTCCGCGACGCCGAACTCGCTCTCGCCGCCCTCCCTGGAGTGGGAGATCTTTCTCGTTTCGGGATTCGCGTTTCGGACCAACCTGACGAAGCCGATGCCGCCGACTTGGAGGAAATCCGCCGCCGCCGAAACAAGGAGTGGGAAACCGCCCAACGCGAACACAAGCGAAAGGTGGGCACTCGCGTCACGACCTTGTTGGCCGGTTTGTTTCTCGTCTGGTATCTTGGTTCCACCTTTTACCTTTGGCTGTGTCCTGAACCGTGGGAGGAGTACGAAGACGAGGAATCGGGATACCGCTACCAGTTGGGCCCGGGTTTGTTCAGCGGAAAGGCCTGGGGCCTGGCCCCCAAGTTGTACGATCCCGAAAAAAAAGGAGGCAGAAACGTTTCCGGGGAGTGGACCAAGGAGGACGGCCTCTTTCGGCTTCGGTTCCAAATGTTCAAGCACCTCGGGGAGGACCCCGGTTCCAAGAAGCGCTGGCAGGCCATGGGCTTGGATTCGGCCTCGCCCGAGGATTATTTCACTTGGATAGACTACCTGCGTTACGAACGCGGTTCCGATGTCTTCGTCTTCGAGAAACGCATCGGTGACAAAGAGGAAACCTACCGACCCGTGCGGGACGAGGAAGGCGAACTGCACCTCTACACCCGGGAATACGCTAAGAGGAACGAACACAAGCTGAAGCCGGTGGAAATCCGCTTCGTCCGGGAAGGCTCCTCACGCTCCCACTGGTCTCTCTTCTTCGGAGCGGGCTTTCTCGCTGCCTCCATGCTCTACCGATTCTCGGGAACCTCCGTCGAGGACGACGAAGACGGCGCCTAATTCATCGAGAAATCGGGTTCGACGTATGAGCTGGCCTTCGTCAACATTGCCCACTCATGAAGCCCGCCCGAAAAGAGGGTAGGGGCCGCCCTCGCCGGCCATTCCACTCCGCGCTGTCTGCGGCGGCGTTTATCCTGTGTGCATCCTGCGGAAAGGAACCGGAGGGTCGCTATGTGGGGGCCCTCTCCGAGTGGCGTTTGGAGGTGTTCGAGACCACTGCTCCCTTCCTCATGAACGACGAACGCTATTCCATAGAGTTGACTCTCCGGCAGGTCGGCGTGGACAGACCTGCCGAGATGTTCATCAAGAATCTGGACCGGGAAAAGGAGAAAGTCCGCGTCGGCACTTGGAGCCCTGGAGACGGCAACCGCACCATCACCTTTCCCGACGGCAACTCCTCTCTCCAAGTTTACTATTTGAGCAAGCGGGCCGGTAAGTTCGTCCTCGACGACCCTTGGGGCATCGCTTCTGACGATGATAGAGCCCTTGTCCTCAACCGCAATAAAGTCGAGTCGCGCAAGCGCTCCCGCAAAATCGAGTTCAGTTTCGAACCCGGTGGAAAAGCTCTCTTCAAGGGCGGCGCCTTCGAAAAGGAAGGTATCGCGGGTGATTGGGAAGTCGCCGACGACAAAGTCGTGGCCAACTTCCTCGAAGAGCAATCCGGCGAACGCCAAAAATACTTCTTTCAATGGAAGGGCGATGCCCTCGCCCTCGAAAAACTCGCCGTGTACCTTCCCTTCTATCACCGCTACCATGTCCGCGACCCCCGTAAGCAGGAATTGCTCGGCCCCTTTACTGTGGAGCAACTCCGAGAAGGCGTGAAGGCGGGAGACTTTTCTGCAAGCGCCGAAGCCTCCCACGACCGCACCGCCTGGACCTCCGTCGCCAAAGTGCAGGGCTACTCCGAAGGCGAACGCCCCCGCAAACGCAAAAACTGGATGTACCACGTCGCCTTCGAAGACCCGCCTGTCCTCCGTGCCCGCTGAAACCAAATCTTCACCCCTGAGTCGCCCCGTCCCCGCGTCGCCGTGGTTGACGTCCCTCCCGCTTTTCGCATCCTCCTCGCCTTTTTTCTCACGCTTTCACCATGATCACCGCCCTACAAAATCTGATTAGCGGCAAGATGGGCAAGGTCTTCTTCACCTTGTTGCTCCTCATCATCGTCGTCTCCTTCGTCCTCTACCTCTCCCAAGGCAATTCCGTCTTCGACCACCTCGGCGAGTCCGGGCGCAAACGAGACTTCTATGGACACGACCTCAACGACGTCGACGTGAACCGCTACCTCAGTGCCGCGCACGGCGCCGCGACGGAAGTAGGCGCCGTCGTAGTTCCGGGGCCGGAAGCCCTCCAAGCCGCCTCCGCTCGTTTCCATCCCGAAGTCCCTCAACGCATACAGGCGAACCTGATGGCTCAATATGGAGAACTCGTGTCCCAGATGGGAGCCATGCCCCCCAAAGAACGGCAGAACTTTGACCAGTTTTTCCGCCGCCGTTTCGAGCAAGTTCAAGGTCTCATGAACAATTGGAATTTTCTCCCTGACCCCATTCGGGCCCGCATCATTTCTCAGGAGCATCCCGAGGACAAGGAATTTCAAGAAGCCTCCGTAAAAGCCAAACTCGCCCTCGAAAACCTCGCCGACCGCTGGGAACTTCTCCCTCCCGAAGCGGACGGCCCTGCCGTCGACGCCCCATTCCTCCGCCACCTCGGCCAAATCAACCCGTCCCTCGCCCTCAACGACGGCAACCGCTCTGAGATCTTCTCCGCAATCGGCAAAAACCACGGACTCCCCGCTGGCGAAGTGGAACGTATCGTCTTCTCCTACTACCGTACCGCCCAAGTCGACGAAACCCTCGTCGCCGCCGGCTTCGCCTTCGCCGAAGAAGCGGAACTAGATCTTCTTACTGAAAACCTCGCATGGACCGCCGACGGTGTCTCCCTGTCCGCCGACGATATCGAACTTCCTGCCGAGACCTTCGCCACCATTACCTTTAAAGACCAACCCAAACCTAACGACAAACTCAGCATGCGCCTCCCTGGCAGAATGCTCGAAGTCGAGTTCCTCGCCTCCCCCGTCGAAAATAACTCCTCCTCGCTCCAAGTCGTCATCGGGCCTGCCGGCAAACTCGCCGTCACACGCGACAACCTCCGCTCCGCCCTCCAAAAAGCTGACCCCGGTTTCCTCCTGGTACCCGAAGGCAACGCCACCCTCGCCCTCCAGTTCGACGAAGACAACCTCCCCCCACTTCTCCCCGTCCTAGCCACTCCCTCCTCCGCCCTTGAAATCGTCGCTGGCCTCGAAGTCCGCCTCCGCGCCTACCACGAAGAACGCAAAAACGAAGCCCCCTTTCAAGAACCCGCCGGCTCCGTCGTCACCGCCGTCACCTTCGCAATGAACCAACGCCTGGAACCCCCCGAGGAACCCAGCGAAGACCGCCTACGCCGCTACTTTGAAATCAACAAAGCCGACTTTGCTACTCCCACTCCCCCCCCGCCACCTCTCCCCACGCCCGAAAGCAACGCCAGCCCCGACGGACAACCCGGACCCGAAGGCGAAAACGGCCCCAAAGGCGACTCCAACGTCACCGCGTCCGAAGCCAACGCTACCCAAAACGTCGCCGATGTCCTCGCCGAACTCGAGGTAGCCACTGGCTCCGAAAGCAACGCCACTCCTCCGCCGACCCCCTCCGTCACCTTCGAACTCGTCCGAGCCGAAGTGCGCGAACGCGTTATGCAGGAGGACCGCGACGCCCTCGAAGCCGAAGCATGGGATCTCGCCCAAGACGACGCGAAGGCCTTCCTTGTCGAACTCCAGAAAGCCTCCTCACGCCTTCGCCGCAAACACACCGATCACCACGCCCTCCGCAACTCCGACGACGTCAAGGCACTCATTGCTAAACACGGTGCCACCAACCGCCCAATCTCTTTTTCTGCTAAAAACCTCGCCGCCCAATCCGCCCTCTTCGGCTTCTCCAACCTCGGCGGACGCTCTCCCCTCCAAGAGGCCGCCAAACTCAACGAAAGCAATTTCTTCTCAGGCTTCCTTTCTCGGGCACGCGACGGCTACGTCGTCTTTCTCTACGACGGAAGCACCAACGCCGAACCCGGCCAATATGCGAAAACCGAGTTCACCCTACTGTACCGCGAATACCGCTCTCATGCCCGGTCCCAAGCCTTCAAGCAAAGCGCCGACGAACTCGCCGCCCTCCTTGAAGAAAGCGAAGACCTCCCCGCCGACCGCCTCCACCCCCAAGCCCTTACCGTTTCAATCGTTGAAAAATCCAGCTCCACTCTCTACGGCGCCTACCAAAAACGCTCCGGCAAGCTCGATGCCAGTCGCAATAAACTCACTGAAGAACGGGACCAAATCGTCCAATCAGAAGTCAACGCTACCGCCGAGCAAGCCGCCGCCTATGCAACCCGAAAAGCCGAAATCGACGAAGAGATCGAAACGCTCCGCAAGCAAAACGCTGAACTCTCCGCCGAACGAGCCCTCGCCGAACGCATCTTCCGCGAAACTTTCGAAACCGGAACCCAATCCGGCTGGAAGGAACTCGAGCGCACTGACTCCTCCATCACCTACCTCAACGTTCGCAAAGCCCTCCTCAATATCTCCCGTCCCGATGAAGAAGCCATCGAAGAACGCCTCGAAAACCTTTCCATCCGTCGAGTCGACGAAGCCCGAGGCGGCCTCGTCCGAGACCTAGTAAAAGCCGGCGAGAAACAACCCGAGGACTGAATGCCGCCTTGGGGCACCTGCCTCACTGGCTAGGTCCCAGCCCTGCGCCAGGCTAGGAAAAACTCTCTGTTTCCGTTGGTTCCTTGAAGTGTGGATTCGCGTTCGGCGGCTAGGCTTGCTTGGGGGAGGTGGTCGGCGGCGAAGGTTTTGGTTTCTTCCAGCACTCGCGCTCGCACGAGGGGGTCTTTGATGATGCCTCTCCCAGCGTCGGCTTCTTTTTTGGTGGCTTCGAACTGTGGTTTGACGAGGGCGATGAGGTGGCCTTCGGGTTCGAGGAAGTTCCAGACGGCGGGGAGGACTTTGCTGAGGGAGATGAAGGAGAGGTCCATCACGATGAGGGGGTAGGCGGGGCGGGGGAGGTCACCGGGGCGGAGGTGGCGTACATTGGTTTTCTCGAGATTGTGGACTCGGGGGTCACGGCGGAGCTTGTCGTGGAGTTGAGCTCGACCGACGTCCACGCAGGTGGCGGCCGCGGCTCCGGCTTGGAGGAGGCAGTCGGTGAAGCCGCCGGTGGAGGCGCCGAGGTCGAGGAGGTGGAGGTTTTGGAGGGGTAGCGGGAAGTGGTCTAGGAAGCCGCGTAGTTTTTCGCCGCCTCGGCTGACGTAGGGTGGGGGCGTTTCGACCTGAAGGGGTGCGTCGGCGGGGAGGATGCGTCCGGGTTTGTCTATGCGTTCGGTGCCGAGGCGTACTTTGCCGCTCATGACGAGGGCTTTGGCTTTGGCTCGAGATTCGGCAAGGCCGAGGGCGACGAGGAGTTCGTCGGCCCGCTGTTTGCGTGTTTTCACGGGGGCTTATTGTCCAGTTTCGGGCAGCTCGGGCAAGGCTTGGTTGGGGGTAAAAAAGTGGGAGGCGCGGGGAAAAGGTGGTGGGAGGGGGAAGTTGTTGATGTTTTTTTTCAGGGTGAGTGATTTTGTTTGAATCCCTTTGTTAATCGAGTGCCTGGAGGAGCTTGTTGAGTTTAAGGAATTAAAAAATGGGTATTGGACTTGACGCTAGTGGGTCAAAATGGCAAGAAGTGGGGCGTAATGGAGTTCAGTGGGTAGTCAGTGAAGATTCGTGGACAACGAGAGGGTCAGTTTTTTCGTCGGAGAGTTTCGGCATTCGGTGGACGAGAAGGGCCGTCTGACGATTCCGTCGAAGTGGCGGATCAAGGGGGACGACAGCGCGTATCTAGGCATCCCGAATCCGGAGGGCTATGTTACGGTCCTTCCTCCCGCGAGGGCTGCTCTTCTGTACGAAACTTTGTCGAAGGCACCCTTGAGCGATCACGGGGCGCAGCAACTATTGACGCAGCTGGGCTCGCAGTCTCATTCGTTTGGCTGCGACAAGCAGGGGCGAATCAATTTGAACGAAAAGCTGCTGGAGCATGCGGGAATCAAGGGGAAGGCGGCTCTGGTGGGAAACTTCACGACTTTTTCGGTCTGGAGCGAGGAGCGTTACGCGATGCGCGAGGCTCCGACGGACCGCACGATCTTGGACGCCATGAGGGATCTGGGCCTATGAGGACTTTCGCGTCAACCGTGGAGCCGGCCTTAGGGGTGGCCGTCTCCGGAAGGGGAGATGACGGCGCGATCCTTTTCCGGATCCCTCTGGCTCCTTTCTTTTTTCCTCAGCGTGACGATTTCGCCGCTTCATCTTTACTCTCAACCTCGACCTCAACCTCAACCCAGGCTTTTCATCCCGTGTCCGCTCCAGGGGGGGGCGGCGCGTTGTTTCGCTCCGATCCAATTACGACTTAAATGTATTGTGGCACGGCTGAGTTCGTCTGCGCTCCTTCCATGGTGAGACACGTACCAGTACTTCTCGACGAAGCACTGGAGGTTCTTCGCCCCGGGGCGAATCGACGCTACTTGGACTGCACATACGGCGGAGGTGGTCACACGGAGGCCTTATTGGGTTCGGGTTCGGAGGTGGAGGTAACTTCCCTCGACTGCGATCCCGACGCTTCGCTTCGGGCCGAGGGCACGGAGAGGAAGTACGGCAAACGTTTTCGTTTTCACGACTTGAGTTTTCAGCGCCTGGACGAGGTGACGTCAGAGGGGGAGTTCGATGGGGCACTGTTCGACTTGGGAATTTCATCCTTTCAGTTGGCGGAAGCTAGCAAGGGGTTTTCCTTCCGTTTAGACGCTCCCATCGACATGCGCCTGAACCCTCGCGATGGTGCGAGTGCGGCGGACTTTTTGGAAACGGCTTCTCGCGAGAGCCTGACGCGGGCAGTGCGGGAGTACGGGGAAGAGCGGCGTTGGCATCGGGTGGTGAACGCTCTGCTTGAAGCCCGTGGCACGGGAAAGCTCCAACGCACGATGAGTGCGGCTGAAGTGGTTTCAGACGCAATTGGTCAGATGGCGGGAAGAAAGCCTCGGATGCATCCGGCGACGAAGACTTTTCAGGGTATTCGCATCGCCATAAACGGGGAACTGGAGGCGATTGCACTAGCTCTTCCTAAGGCTTTTCGGGCTTTGCGCCCGGGAGGGACTTTGACGGTGATAGCCTTTCATTCCTTGGAGGACCGCATGGTTAAGCGATTCATGCGTAGGATGGCAGGAAGACCCGAGCACCGGCGTGATTCCCGTGCTGCACAGGAGCGTTCAGTTCACGCGGAGATGATCTCGACGAAGGCTGTCATGCCGACGAAGGCGGAAGTGGAGCGGAACCCGCGGAGTCGTTCCGCGAGGATGCGAGCGTTGGTCAAGTTATCGCAACCAGAGCTGTGAGCAGGAGCAAGGGCAGAGGCGAAAGCAAGGTGCGATTCGGACGGCTGGGTGCGACGCTTGGCTTCGTGTGCCTCGGCTTGTTTGGGTCTGGGGCCTTGGGTGTCGTGTGGATACGGATGGAAATCTCGGAAGTGGCGAGTTCTTGCGGTCGCCTGGAGGATGAGCGTGAAATCGTAAACCGACGGGTAAGAGACCTACGGGGCCGCCGTGCTGGGGCAATGCGGCCAATGCGCTTGGCTCAATTAGTGAGCGGCAGGCTGGAGATGCCACCGTCCTCTCATCGCTTTCACGTGACGAAGGAAGAGATGCGTCGCCGTTTGGGCGGTTTGGGCGATTCTCCGATCACACAACAGGGAACCTTGGCCGGCAGGTTTGAAAGATGAGAAGCTCCTTCCTGTCTCCGTTTCGTTTCTACTTGGTTTACTGCTCCATCTTTCTCGTCTTTTGCCTACTGGGCGGTCGCTTGGTCTATCTTCAAGTGGTCAAGGGGCCTGCTTTGCTGGAATCGGCTGAATCGGCCAGAAAGAACTTTTCCGCGATGCGGGCTCGTCGGGGCGACGTGGTGGACGCGAAAGGGAATTTGCTGGCTACCACGAGATCCGTAGTGGAGGTGGGCTTGGATCCGCAGTGCGTGAACCCAGAGGACCTAAGCAAGTTGCCAAAATTGGCTAGTTTGTTGGGGTTGGAGGAATACAAGGTACGGGAAGCTTTCCTAACCAAGACTCGGCGTGGTAAGGATTTCGAAGGCGAGGTGCGACAAATACGCTGGACCAAGTTGGTGGATGAGGTGGAAGAAGATGTTTACCGTAAAATCAAGGAGTTGAATATCCGAGGCCTTTACGGCAACTACAAGCACTCACGACTATACCCGAATAAGAAGTTGGCGGCCCATGTGATCGGCTTCGTTAACAAGGAGGGGCTTGCCGCGATGGGAGTGGAGCGGATGGCTGACTATTACCTAAGTGGACAGGACGGTTGGCGCGAGAGCGAGTGCGACGGCAAGCGCCGGGAGTTGCTTCAGTACCGTTCGCGAGAAGTGCCGCCCGTGGACGGACTGAACATTGAGTTGAGCGTCGACCGCATGATTCAAGACGTGGTGGAGAAGGAATTAACGAATATCGTTGAGGAATTCGATCCTGTGAGTGCCTCGATCATCGTGAGCGAGCCCGCCACGGGTTATGTTCTGGCCATGGGGAATGCACCGGACTTCGACCCCAACCTTTTCAATAAGGCGGAGATGAGCCACCAGCGAAACCGAGCCCTGACTGATCTTTACGAGCCGGGCTCAACCTTCAAGATCGTGGCTTCGGGTGCTGCAATGAATGAAAACTTGGTGACCAAAGACACCGTGGTGGATTGCTCCAAGCCAAGTGTTTTTCGGGGAAACCGGAAGTACAGGTTGCCACGCGACCATCATCCGCTGGGGAAGATTTCCGTACACGAGGTGATGGTGAACTCCAGCAACCGAGGGGCGGGGCAGTTGGGCGTCATACTGGGGCGTTCTAGGCTGTACGAGTACTGTCGTGCATTTGGTTTCGGGCAATCGACAGATTTGGGCTTGCGGGGTGAGCGTAAGGGTATCCTGCACGCTCCCGACCGTTGGGACGGTCTCACCATTACGCGCTTGCCAATGGGGCACGCGGTAAGCGTCACGCCGATGCAGATTCATTCGGCCATGGGAGCCGTGGCAAACGACTGTGTGCTGATGAAGCCGCAACTCATCCGGCGTGTTTTCGACGCTGAGGGGAAGACGGTGGTGGAGTTTCGACCCAAGAGCGTCCGACGTGTCCTTCGCAGCGATGTCGCGGAGGCCTTGACTGACATGCTGGTGGGGGTCGTAGAGGAGGGCACGGCTAAGAAGGCCCGGGTAGTTGGCTACCGCGTAGCGGGAAAGACGGGTACTACCCAGAAAATCGTGGATGGGCGGTATTCGAATCGTCACCATGTCGCTTCGTTCGTTGGTTTTCTTCCCGCGGACGATCCGCGCCTTATGGTTACCGTAATGGTGGACGAGCCTAAAATGCAGGGCGCCCGCCTCGGCTACGGAGGAAGCGTGGCGGGGCCCGCTTTCTCCCGAGTTGCCAAGAGTGTGGCGGGGTACCTTGGCATAATGCCATCCGAGCAAAAAAAGGAATTGGCGGCCTTGCCGAGCCGCCTTTCGCAGAGACTTTGAGTGACTTGTCAAATCGCGTTACAGCCAAACAACGCCATGAAAACGGAAAATGAAAACAATTGTACCGCCGGCAACGATTTCCGCGAACGTATGCGCGGGGTGATGTCTCTGGACGAACTGATGCCCGAGAATGACTGCGATCTGCGCGGAGACCCGTGCGTCCGGGTGACGGACTTGGTCACTGACAGTCGTCGCATCACGCCCGGATCGCTCTTCTTCGCCTTTCCAGGCGCTCGGTCGGACGGGAACGATTTCGTCCGAGAGGCCATTGAGCGGGGAGCGGCGGGAATCGTGACCTCAGGGGAACACGTCGAGGACTCGAATGTGGTCTCCCTCCGGGTGAGCGACGCTAGGAAGGCCCTCGCCCGCTTCGCCAGACGCTACCACGGTTGGCCCGATCAAAGGCTGCGCATCGCGGGGGTGACGGGCACAAACGGCAAGACTACCGTGAGCGCACTGACCCGCCACCTCATCGAACGTCCCGGCCGACCCGTGGGCCTTGTGGGTACAGTGAGATATCACCTCGGAGATCGAGAAGTGCCATCTTTCAAGACAACGCCGGAGGCGGCGGACCTATATGCCATGCTACGCAACATGCTGGCGGCGGGTTGCTCGGAAGCGACAATGGAGGTAAGTTCCCATGGTATTCACCAGTCCCGCGTGGCGGGCCTGAATCTGGAGGTTGCCGCTTTCCTCAACCTGAGCCGGGATCACTTGGACTACCATGGCTCCATGGAGGAATACTACGCCGAGAAGCGTCGCATCTTCAACGGCCAAAACGGCGGTCTACCCAAGGCGGCGGTTGTGAACGGGGACTGTCCCTACGGACGCCGCCTGCTGGAGGAATTGCCTCCTGGCGTTCGCGGCTTTAGCTTTGGAGAGGAGGGGGACAACTTGTTTCGGGTCCGAGACTTGAGTCTCGGCACCGAGGGCTCGGAATTCGTGCTCGATTGCCCCGAAGGCTCGCTGGTGGTCCGCAGTCCTATGCTGGGGCGCTACAATGTAATGAACGTGGCGGCGTCTCTCGGCGTGATACACGCGATGGGATTTTCCGTTTCAAAATCCCTTCACAAAGTGGGTACCTTCACAGGCGTGGACGGTAGGATGGAACCCGTGAGCCGTGGACAGCCCTACAAGGTGGTGGTGGACTATGCTCACACCCCCGACGCCCTTCGAAACGCACTATGTATGTTGAGGGAGTTTACACAAGGAAAGCTACACCTCGTCTTTGGCTGCGGGGGAGATCGGGACCGTGGCAAGCGCCTTGAAATGACTCGCGTGGCATGCGCTGGAGCGGATGAAGTATGGGCCACTTCCGACAATCCCCGGACGGAGAGCCAGCAAAGCATTTTCCGGGACATGCGCAAGGGCTTGAGCAAGCGGGCCAAAGTCAACTTCGTAGAAGATCGACGCCAGGCGATCAGCCTCGCCATGGACGCATCGGGCGGCGAGGATTGCGTCCTAATCGCAGGCAAGGGACACGAGACATTTCAAGAGGTGCAGTACACCGCTATACCCTTCGACGATCGCCTCGTTGCGGGCGAATTGCTTGACGCCAAACTTCTCGGGGCCGCCTAATGCCATATTTCGACCCGGATGTTTTGGCTCGCGATTCGGGCGGGGAATGGAACCAAGTTCCGTCCGTGGCCGTTCGTGGCTTTTGCCAGGACACGCGGTGCTTGCGAGAAGGAGACCTCTTTGTCGCCATCCGGGCGGAACGTGACGGCCACGACTTCCTTCGGGCAGCCGCCGATGCGGGAGCAACCGCCGCCTTGGTAGAGCATTTCCTAGATGATTGTGACCTGCCTCAACTGCGCGTGCCAGAGACTGGAGACGCCTTCCTCAATATCGCTCACGAACATCGGCTTCGGTTCCGCGGTAAAGTGCTGGGGGTCACCGGAAGCTGCGGCAAGACCTCGACCAAGGACGTACTGAGCCTGCTTTTGGGAGGGGAGCGTTGTCATGCCACCGAGGGTAACCTGAACAACCACCTCGGCGTGCCCCTCACTCTCCTGCGCCTAGATTCCGCCAGACATGATGTTGCAGTGGTCGAGGCGGGCATCAATGCCCCCGGAGAAATGGAGCGTCTTGCCCGGACGATTTCTCCGGACATCGTGGTGGTCACTATGGTGGGCCCCTCTCACCTCGAAGGTTTGGGCACGGTGGCGAATGTCGCCGCCGAAAAAGCCCGTCTCTTCGAGGAGGCGGGACGCCCCGTCACCGTAATATTTCCCGAAGACTGTCTTCGCTTCGACTCTTTCGAGAGGGCGACGCGCGAAGGCCTCCGCACCCTCGTCCTGAAACACGGAAGGACTGACAAGGAGCCGGAAGAGGGTACTCTATTATTCGACACGTCGACTGAAACAAACGGGTCCGGGGAGACCGCGTCGCTATGGCTTAGGCGGCGCGGTCACCCGGCGCTTTCCTTGCCTCTCCCCACCGTATCTGAAGGCATGGCTAGCAACTGTGCCTTGGCCGTTGCGGCGGCGATGGAGCTGGGTTCGACTGTGGAAGAACTTTCTGGACGCCTACCCCTTTTCCAACCCTCGGCCCTCAGAGGCAAACGCCTCAGGGGCCGAGGGACTCTTTATTATCTGGACTGCTACAACGCCAATCCCGCTTCCATGTTGGATTCCGCAAAGTACTTTCGCCGTTTGACGGGGGACGTTCCCAAGCTGTTCGTCCTAGGCGGTATGGAGGAACTAGGAGAGGACAGCCGGAGGTTTCACCGAGAGGTGGGAACCGCCCTTCTTCCCCGAGGAGAAGACCGCCTTCTGCTCGTTGGTGAAAAAGCCGCTTGGATAGGGGAGGGAGCCTTGGAGGCCGGATCGGCCGATGAGGCGGTCGAGTTCGCCCCGGACTTGGAGTCGGCCCGCGACGCGGTGGCCGACTTTCACGGGGCCGTGCTCCTGAAGGGAAGTCGAGCTAACGCCTTGGAAACGCTCGTGCCCGCATGGGCGAGGGAAGAGGAGAATTCGGATGAAGCCCGATGCTGACCTACCTCCAGCAGCTAGAGGACGTCTTCGGTCCTTTCCGACTATTTCAATTTATCAGTGTGCGGGCCGTCCTGGCGGGGCTAACTTCGCTGTTTCTCGGCTTCATTCTCGCTCCCAGGTTGTTTACGCTTCTTCGCTCCCTGGACATCCGCCAAGCCTTCAGGGACAAAGAGGAAGTTGGCGAACTGGCGGAGAAGCATCAAGGCAAGCAAAGCACGCCCACGATGGGGGGGCTGCTGATTTTCTTGAGCGTCACCTTGTCCTGCCTGATCTGGG
Source organism: uncultured Opitutia bacterium (assembly GCA_964012695.1). GTDB lineage: Bacteria > Verrucomicrobiota > Verrucomicrobiia > Opitutales > Seribacteraceae > CAXGVD01. Next base: position 7,036 of record CAXGVD010000003.1, on the reverse strand, counting down.
CGGACCCGAACGTCTATGTAGTGACTGCTCTGGTTTCCTACTTCCTGCTTACCTTGGTGGGCTTTGCGGACGACTACCTGAAAGTCGCAAAGCAGAACAGCAAGGGACTTCCCGGACGCTACAAACTGCTGGGCCAGTTACTCACTGCGGGGGTGGCACTGTACCTCCTGCTGGGGCCTGCGGGCTCCGGTCTCACTGGCGTAAACGGTCACGCGACGGGAAGCTCCGTCGAAATGCTGCAGTTCTGGACCCCGTTCTACAAGTACGTGGTTTGGGAGGTGATGCCTCTAGGGGCTGTTTTCCTCTTGTTTTTTCTGACCCTCTGCGGGTCGAGCAATGCCATCAATCTGACCGACGGCCTGGACGGCCTCGCAATCGGCTGCACCGTGACGGTGGCCTTGACCTACGGGATCATGGCCTATGTCTCGGGAAATTTCATCCTGGCCGATTACCTGCGAGTGAGCTGGGTACCAGGGACGGGAGAATTGACGGTGACCTGTTCGGCATTGCTGGGGGGATGTCTCGCTTTCCTGTGGTACAACGCCCATCCGGCGGAAGTATTCATGGGGGATACGGGTTCGTTGGCAATCGGAGGGCTGGTGGGTATCATCGCTTTGATGATCCACCAGCCCCTCACTTTGATAATCGTGGGAGGCATTTTTGTAATGGAGGCCGGCTCCGTCATCCTGCAGGTGGCCTCCTTCAAATCTCGGGGCAAGCGGATCTTCCGCATGGCTCCCATACACCACCACTTCGAGCTAAAGGGGTGGAAGGAAACCAAGGTGGTCATTCGCTTCTGGATTCTTTCGCTCCTCTTTGCCATCGCGGGCTTGGCGACGTTGAAGCTGAGGTAGGGGAGGGGACCGGAAGGTGAACGAGACAGGATACTTTTTTGATCCGGGTAAGTTGCGGCGGAAGCCCGCCGCAATATTAGGCGCGGGTGTCAGCGGCAACGGGGCGGGAACCCTGTTGCGTGCTTTGGAATGGGAATACCAAATATACGACGAGCGGGGCCGCGCCTTCGGCTTGGCCGAGGCGCAGGCTTGCTCCGTAGTTGTTGTGAGTCCGGGGTTTAAGGTGGGTCATCCCTGGCTGGTCCACGCCCGAAAAGCGGGCGTGGAGATTTTCGGCGAGGTGGATTTCGCCTCCATGTTTTGGCCCGGCCCAGTTGTTGCGGTGACGGGCACGAACGGCAAGACCACACTAGTCCGTTTCATCGAGCGTCTCCTTCGGGAGGCTGGCAGGCCCGCTCGAGCCCTCGGTAACGTGGGCGACTCGTTCGCGGCTGCCGCGGCGGAGAAACCCAGGTCGGATGAAACAGCGGTACTGGAGTTGAGTTCCTTTCAAACCGAGACGCTACGGCTTTTGCGGCCCGAGGTGGTTGTGTGGACGAATTTTGCGGAAGATCACATCGACCGCCATCGAAACCTTACCGACTACTTCCGAGCCAAAGGTCGTCTCGTGGAAGCCTTGCCCGAGGGTGGAACCTTTCTTGCGGGGGCTTCTGTGGTGGAGAGTGCCGAGGCCCTCGAGATTTTGCTGACCCGCTCGCCTCTAGTGGCGAGGGCGCAGGAGGCGAGCGGAACGGACTTGCCTGCGTTCTCTCCTTTCCGGGCCTTGCCGCAAAGAGAGACACTGGCCCTGGGCCTGGCCTTTGCCCGCGAGGCGGGAATTCCCCAAGAAGTCGTGAAGAAGGTTTTGGCCGAATTTCGCGGAGACCCCCACAGGATGGAAAAAGTCGCTACGGTGGGACGGACCACCTTTTGGAACGATTCCAAGGCTACGAATTTCTCAGCCGCTCTGGCCGCCTGCCGTCACTTTGCGGGCAAAGCCCTGTGGATCGGAGGTGGCAAGGACAAGGGAGGTGACCTTACTGGATTCGCCCGTCGTCTGAGCGACCTAGTTGCAGGTGCCTATCTGGTAGGCGAGACGGGGCCAGTTATGGCAAAGGCCTTGGCGGATCTCGGCAGTCCTGTTACCTTGTGCGAAAGCCTCGCCAAGGCGGTACGGGCGGCCTACGATGACCCCCGAGAGATCGCCGACGTCCTCTTCAGTCCTGGATTCGCAAGCTTGGATGCGTATTCGGGTTACGAGGAACGGGGAAAATCTTTTGTGAATCTCGTTTTGAATTTGAAGTCTCCCGCGCGAGGGCGTACTGCAAGCGGTTAGGCGTAAAGTCGCGTAACCAATGAGGTAATCCAAAATGAAAATGACCAAGATATTCGGAATCGTTCTGTCCCTGCACGTGGGCGTGTTGCTGCTGGTGATGTTTCAGCCGGGCTGCAAACCGTTCAACATGCTTAAGAAAAACAAGGCTGGAGAGGGCAATGAAACAACTGAGACGAATCCGCCCGAAGGCGGCGTGAGTCCGGAGTTCAACGCGGGCGAGGGCGGGACGACCACGCCTGAAGCGGGAACGGCGGCGGCGGAAGCGGGAACGGGACGTTCCACGCCTACGCGACCCGAGCCGGGGGAATTGATCGTGCCTGGCGTGACGCCTGCACCGGGGGGCGAACTTCCGATAAACATAGCACCCGTGACGCCAGTCTCACCTCCCGAGGGTGTGTCCGTTTACAAGGTGCAGGGGGGAGATACCTTATGGGGTATCGCACGCAAGAACGGAGTATCCCTGAACGCATTGCTCGGGGCCAACCCGACTTTGGACAAGAACGCTCGTCTGCGCATCGGTCAGGAGGTAATCGTGCCCGCTGCCGGAACCGCTTCCACGCCGAGTGTACCCACGCCTGCCGTCGTTCCCGACGGGGCCACCTCCTACGTGGTGAAGTCCGGAGACAACCTTTCTCGAATTGCCGCCACTCACGGTGCCACGGTGGCTGGGATTAAGGCCGCCAACGGCCTGACCTCCGACGTGATACAAGTGGGGCAGAGCCTAGTCATTCCCGGTGGAGGCACCGTAGTCGCCCCCGCTCCCAGTCCCGCCCCTGCGCCCGCTTCCGCTGGAAGCTATGTGGTGAAGTCCGGGGACAACCTCTCCAAGATCGCCTCCACTCACGGCATTACCGTGGCCGAAATCATGCGCCTCAACGGACTGACCGACCCGAACCGCATCAGCGTGGGACAGAAATTGATCGTGTCTGGAAGTGGAACGGTTCCGTCCCCCGCTCCTGCTCCGGTTCCGGTTCCGGCGCCCGTCCCAGCCTCGAATCCGGGCGCTTCGACCGCTCCTGATACAGGCGGTGCAAGCGTGGAGGATTTCTTCAAGGACCCGAGCGTTCCCGTGATTGAGGCGCCGGATGACAACTCTCCTTCTGCACCGCAAAATAACTGACGCGGCGGACGGTGGACGAGGACGAGCATGGCGAGCCAAGCGACTGCGACGAGCATATCCGAGGAGGGCGGACACGGAGTTGCCGTTTTCGTGGTGGCGGTGTCCCTCGCTCTTACCACGCTGGGGCTGGTGATGCTTTTCAGCGCAGGCGTGACTCGGGGCGCTCACGCCCTCTTGTCGAAGCAGGCGATATGGCTGGGGTTGGCGGTGTTCATGGGAACGGTTGCCGCCTCCGTCAGTTTGGACTGGTTACGCGGCAAGGCGTGGTTGATTTACTTCGGTTGCCTGCTGGCCTTGGCCATGGTGCTGGTCCCAGGCTTGGGTGTCAAGGTGAACGGGTCTCAGCGTTGGCTGGGGCTGGGGCCTTTGCGGGTTCAGCCTTCGGAGTTCGCGAAGGTCGGCTTGGTGTTGGTACTGGCGGCCTACTTGTCGAACAATCAGCGCGAGATACGCTCGCACCTGAGGGGCTTCCTGATTCCCTCCTGCATAATCGGTACCATGCTCGTACTGATCTTCTTGGAACCGGATTACGGGACGACCTTTCTATTCGGCGCGGTGGGAGCTACCATGATGTTTCAAGCTGGCGTGAATCTGCGTTGGTTGTTGCCCATCGCGGTTTTTGGGGTGGGGCTTTTTTCGGTCGCGGTTTACTTCAATCCCGAGCGTCTTTCCCGGGTCACTTCCTTCCTCGACGTGGAAGCCAACTCCGGCGACAGCGCCTACCAGCTTTGGCAGGGACTTCTGGCCTTCGGGGTAGGGGGGCTAGAGGGCGTGGGTCTCGGCAAGGGCAAGCAACAGCTGTTTTACCTTCCGGAAGCGCACACGGACTTCATCTTTTCGGTCATCGGCGAAGAGTTGGGCCTGTTCTTCACGCTCGGTGTGGTCGCTTGCTTTCTCGGTTTGTTCGGAGTGGTGGGCTGGCGACTGCGGGAGTCTCCCACTCTCTATGGTTTCCTCGTAGCCATGGGCGCCCTGCTTTTCGTCACTCTGCAGGCGATCATAAACGTGGGGGTGGTCACGGGCTCGATGCCCACCAAGGGCATGTCCCTGCCTTTCATCAGTTACGGTGGTTCGAACCTCGTGGTCACTTTCGTCATGATCGGTCTGGTCTTGAACGTGTTGCGCTGCCATTTGCGTTCGGGGATTACACATTCTCGGGAATTGTGAAGGACTGTTACTTTTGTTACTGGATGGAGCGGGAAATATGAAGAACGTAGTCATTGCTTGCGGAGGAACGGGTGGACACTTGACGCCAGGCATCGCCTTAGCTCAAGGTCTGGAAGAACGAGGGTATCCTTGTTGGTTGTTCATTAGCCGGAAAGCGGTGGACTCGCGGCTGGCGGAAAAGTACCCCGACTTGAGTTTCGTGCGGGCTCCTGGTGCTCCGTTGTTGAAGAGTCCCATCGGGCTGTCTCGTTTTGGCAAGGGGCTGGTGTCTTCCTATTTACACTCTCTGCGCTTTTACCGCAGGATGGGGGTGGACGCGATGATGGGCTTTGGGGGCTTCACCTCGGTTGGCCCCGTGTTGGCTGCGCGTTCGCGAGGAATACCCGTGTTCCTGCACGAGGCCAACCGGGCCGTGGGACGGGCCGTGCGCTTCTTAGGGAAGAGGTCGGACCGTATCTACCTGCCCGAAGGCATGAGGCTCCCCGGCGTTTCTCACAAGGTCACGAAAAACATGGGGTACCCGCTAAGGCGGGATTTTCGCCGTCTCCCGAGGGAACGGGCCCGCCGCATCCTAGGAGTGGGATCCGACGAGCGCCTCCTCGTGGTTATCGGCGGAAGCCAAGGCGCCTCCGCACTTAACCGTTGGGTGAAGAATAATTTGGAAACCTTGGCCTCGGACGGAATTGGCGTCTATTCCCTCACTGGCATGGGGCGGGAAAGCTCCGGGGTGGTCGAACTAGCGGGACCAGGCGGCAAGCCCGTCACCACCCGCTTCGTCCCCTTCACCGACGAGATGAATGCGGTCCTTTCCGCCGCCGATCTAGTGGTTTCTCGTGCGGGTGCGGGTGCCTTGTCCGAAATCGTCCGCTGCCGTACCCCCTCCATCCTCGTGCCCTATCCTTATGCGGCGGACGGACACCAAACCCTCAACGCCTCCTTCCTTGAACAAAAGGGTGCCGCAATCGTCTGCCCCGAAGAAGAGATCGAAAAGAACCTTCTGGAAGAGGCTCGCGAGGTTATGTTCAACGAGGAGTTCCGAGGTATCCTGCGCAGGAATTTAACCGCCGTGGACCCCGGCGACGTAGTTGCCGAAATCGTCGGCGACCTCACCAACCAACTCAAGGAATCGCCCGCTCGCGAGAGCTTGTCCGGCGTGTTGCCCGTTACGGGATGAACCTTTCCCGCCAAGTCTTTCTTCTCGGAGCCGGCGGGATGGGCATGGCCCCTTTGGCCCTCTATCTGCGAGGCAGGGGAGTGGAAGTGGAGGCCTTCGACGATTCTTTCCGCGAACCCGTGCGCAGCCTGCTGGATCAGGCGGGCGTCCGGCTCTTGAGCGAACCCGTTCCTTCCTGTCGCCCCGCTGCCCTCGTCCGATCTTCCGCCGTGGACGAGGATCGGGAGGCAATCGCAACTTGGCGGGAGCGCGGCGTTCCGATCTTCCGGCGCGGGGAGTTTCTGGCCAAGTTGCTAGAGGGTAACCGCGTCGTCGCGGTGGTCGGCAGTCACGGCAAAACTACCACCGCCGCCCTGCTTGCCTGGGCCTTGAAGAAGTTCGAGTTTCCCTGCGGTTACCTCGTAGGGGGCTTATTCCGTCCGCCCGCCATGCCGCCTGCTGCCTGCGTGAAGGACTCCCCTTGGGTCGTGGTGGAAGTGGACGAAAGCGATGGTACTATCGAAGACTTTTCTCCCGAAATCACCGTTGCCCTAAACTGCGACTGGGACCACGCCGACCAGTACCCCACGGGCGAGGCCTTCGCCGCCGCCCTCTCTCGTCTTTTCGGAAGAACCTCAGGCGCCGCGCTCGTTCCCGAGGGTGACGACCGGCTCCTGCGAAGCGCCCGCGAAGCGGGTTGCCCGGTCACCACCTTTTCGGCTCCTTCAGCACCTTCCGCCTACAATGAGCGAAACGCCGCCGCCGCCTTCGCCGCCGTCGTGGCCATGGGCGCCTGCGACGACGAAACCCTAGAAGTCACGGCCTGCGATACGCTCCTTGAGGATTTTCCCGGTTTGGCCCGGCGGCAAGTCGAGCTAGCCGAAACGGCTGACCGCCTCGTGCTGGAGGACTACGCCCACCACCCAGCTGAGATTCGGGCCATCCTGGCCGAGCGCCGGGAACGGTGGCCGAACCGTCGCCTTCGCGTAATCTTCCAACCTCACCGCTACTCCCGCACCCGAGCCCTCGCTGCCGAGTTCGCGGAGGAATTGAGCGCCGCCGACGACCTCCTTCTTCTCCCAACCTATGGCGCCTTCGAGACTCCCGACGAGTTCGGTATGGCCGAAAACGTGAATGCTCTCTTGCCCCCTCGTCTCCGGGGGAATTCCATTAGAGACGAAAGTTTCCTTGCCATGCGCGAGATGTGGCGGTTCCCCCCACCCGAGGGTGACCAAGTGCTCTTCCTCGGAGCCGGAGACCTCGAAAGAAGTGCTCACGCCTTCGCCGCCATGGAACGCGAGTCGGACGAGTCTTGGGCCGCGTGGGCGAGCTACCTGAAACCCAGGCTGTCCGCCTCCTGCGTCCTTCGCATGGAAGAACCTTTGGCGGACAAGACCACCTTGCGCGTAGGCGGCTCCGCCCGGGCC
>CAXGVD010000002.1:0-30081 GCA_964012695.1 uncultured Opitutia bacterium | reverse complement strand
ATGCGAGGGGATCGGTGAGCCCCTTTTGGGTATGTGGGAAATCAACGCCCCCCCCGCCCCCTTAAGTCGCCCTCGCGGCGGGGTGTCTGGTGCGTATTCGCTTAGGGTCGCAACTTGATTTCGCAGTTCGGCAGGGCCTTCTTGAGCATTGCTTTCTGGTCCTCGGGGATAAGCCTGTAAAGGGCCAGAATCCACAACTTCGTCAACTCCTTGAGCGGCGAGAGGTCTGAGATTTCGTTGCCCCATAGATTCAGCTTCTTCAAATTAACCCACCCCGCAAGCGGCGGGACTGCGGAAATTCTGGGAAGATCTTCTTCTTTGCTACCTGGGAGGACCAGTTCGGCGGCCCCGCTCTCCTTTGCCTCCTTGATCATTGCTAGGACTTCAAAGCCGCCGAATGGCTTGGCTTTCTTATAGGCGACAACGGAATCAGTAGCCGGGTGATCGCAGCTCAAGCACTTCTCAGTCTTCTTGGAAACTTCCTTGCCACAAGCCTCGCAAGGTATGAGCAAAGGCACACTCGGATCGGCCTTAGCCTCTTCCTGTACGGCCTTCTTCTCCACCCCTTGGACATGTTTGGACAACTACAAACAGTCTCGAATCCCGACAAACATGTTGTCACTTTTGTTGTCACTTGGGCTTTCCCAGAGGGCAATTCAAGGCATAATCCGCATAAACAAGGGGATGGTGGCGAGACCCGGAATCGAACCGGGGACACAAGGATTTTCAGTCCTCTGCTCTACCAACTGAGCTATCTCGCCTCGGGTGTTTGGGGAAGCGGGAGAGCTAAACGTACGGGTGGCCGGGGGTCAATTGGAAAGCGGAAGCCGGGGGCTTTGGGTGGTTGGGGGGTTATGGGTTGGAGAGAGGGCGGTAGTCGGGGAGTTCGGGGGGGAGGTTGGGGTCGGGTGGAGGGGAGGCGGGTTTGCCGCCGGTTAGGGAGCAGGCGGTGGTGGCGAGTAGGAGGGCGCCGATGGCGAGGAGGGTGATGCGTTGGCTTGTGTTTTTCATCAGTACAAGGTGCATGTGTTTTCTTGGGAGGTCAAGGTGCGCGGGTTTTCAGCGCATGAGTTTTTTCAGGGCTTGTTTGACGATGTCGGCGGGTAGGGCGTAGGTGGTGACGCGGTCGGCCCTGGCTACGTTTATGCCGAGGGCTTTGCCGTGGAGGTCGAGAAGCGGTCCGCCCATGGCTTGGGGTGGGAGGGGGAGGTCGTGTTGGAGGATGCGGGGGAAGTCGTCCTTGCGTTTGGAGACGGGGCCGCTCATGCGGAGGTTGCGGTTGAAGAGTTCGAAGGTGACTGAGCGGTGGCCGAGGGTGACGTTGTAGGCGATGTGCTTGTCACCGCGTTTGACTTGTACGCGGACTAGGTCTCCTGGGTCGTGGGAGCTGACTAGGTCTATTACTTTTTGGCGTTGTTGGACGGGGCGGTCGTTCACTTTGGTGATGAGGTCTCCTTTTTTGAGGCCGGCGGTGGCACCTGCGGAGCGAGGCACGACTTGGTTGATGGCGACGCCTCCGAGTTCGGCGCCGTCTCTGCCGAGCATGACGCCGATGACGCCGCCGGAGCGGTCGATGGAACGTGGTTGGGCGCCGATGACGCCGAGCTTGAGTCCTCGCAGGTCGGGATCTGCGGAGATGGCCCAGGAGCCGTGGGGGGGCTCGGTTTCATCGGCCCATTGGACGGGGGTGAAGGTTTTGTCTTTGGCGAGGATTTGGAGGAGGGCGAGGTCGGTTTCCTTCTCACGGCGGCGTATGCGTACCGGTTGTTTGGTTCCGTCGGCGAAGATGGCTTCGCGGGCGCCGATGCAGGCGCTTGCTTTGGTGAGGAGGTGTCCTTGTTCGGATACGATGGCGCCGTGGGTGATGAGTTTACCGTTCCTGACTAGGCGAACGGTGGAGGCGAAGGCGGCTTCCTTGGCTTGGTCGAAGGCGCTTTGGGTGGAGTAGCCGTTGAGGCGGCGGGCGGTGGAGAGGCTTTCGACTTCGGCGTTGGCGGGGGAGGGAGAGGCGCCGAGGGCGAGGATGAGGGCGAGGGCTGGGGCGACGAGGGCGCGGCTCGGGCTACGGCGTGCGGCGTGTGGCGGCGGGTGGTTCATGCTGGTTGAAAAAGTTTGGGGGCTATTCTTGTGGATGTGGCGAGGTATGGGGCGACGGGTGCGTTAGGTGTTTCGCATCGGTTGCCGGGCGCAAGCAGGATGGCTGCGCTAATTCGGGCGGGTGGTTCATTCGTCTTCTTCTTCGTCGTCGGGGGGGGAGCCGTAGCGGCCTAGGGTGGCGCGGAGGGAGAGTTCCTTATCGTCTCGACGGAGGAGGATGACGACGATTTTGCCGGGTTTGTGAGCGGTGAGGTTGAAGATAAGTTCTTCTCGGGTGTCGATGGGTTCGTCGTCGATGGCGAGGAGGACGTCTCCGGAGCGTATGCCGGCTTTTAGGGCGGCGGAGTCTTCGACGACTTCGCGTATGAGGAGACCTTCGTCGGTTTCCTCGCAGGCGACGCCGAGGAAGCCGCCTTTGCGGCGGCGTTCGTCGGTGAGGAATTCTCCGGCTTCAAAGGCTTTGCGGTTGGCGTGGAAGCTTTCGATTGTGACGTGGAAGTTTTGGTCGTCCTTGCTGGCGATTCTGGAGTGGATGCCGATGACGCGTCCGTCGAGGTCGAAGAGGGGGCCGCCGGAGTCGCCGCCGAGTAGGCGGCCGTCAGTGCGAATGGTTTCGCCTTTTTTGGCGATGACGCGTCCGAGGCGGGTAACGATGCCGCGTTTGGAATCGAAGCCGCCGGGGTGGCCGAGGGCGATGCACCAGTTTCCTATTTCGGAAGAACCTGCGGGGGCGAGGGGCACGGCGGTGAAGTTGCCTTCTTCAGTGATGCGGACCATTCCGGCGTCGGAGATTTGGGAGCCTCCCAGGGAAATGGCTTTGAGGCGTTTGCCGTTGGGGAGGCGTACGGTGATGCGTTTGTTGGGGCGGCCGATGACGTGGGCTGCGGTGAGGACGAGTCCGTCTTCCGACACGATGACACCGCTTCCGGCCCCGCCGCCGTCTTCAAGGGCTACGACGGCTTGCTTGGCTTTGGGTAGAATCTTGAGAACTCGGTTCTGGATAGCGAGGAGGTCTGCTTTGTCCTTGGGGTAGGGCTTTTCCCACGCTTTGGGTTCAGCTTGCAGGTGGAGAAAGGCGCCTGCGAACAGTAGGAGCGTGGTGAGGAGAATGTTGCGGTGGGAGCCTTTCATTGGTCTTAAATAGTATGGTGAGGAAAGGAGTGGGAGCAAATCGTTTGTGCGGGCACGGAGGGAATTCGGGTGGACGGGACGACAAGGTGTGGGCGTGGTATTTCGGTGGGAAGTTGGGTTTTGGTTATTGGGTTTGTTGGGTGACTTTGCCGTCACGGAGGTGGAAGACGTGGTCGGCCAGGCGTTGGACTTCGCTTTGATTGTGGGTGACGTGAAGGGCGGTGACGCCGGAGTCCTTGACGGTGTTTTGCAGAAGGGAGCAGACGTCTTCGTGGGTATCGGGGTCGAGGGCGGCTAGGGGTTCGTCTAGGCAGAGGATGCTTGGGCGGGTGGAGAGGGCTCGACCGAGGGCGACTCGTTGGCGTTCGCCGCCGCTGAGGTCATCGGGGAGGCGGGGGAGGAGCGGGGTGATGTCGAGGTGGTCGGCGAGTTCCCGTATGCGGGCGTCGATGGTTTCGGGTTTTTCCTTCCGGATTTCGAGGGCGAAGCCAAGTTGCTCGGCGACGGTGAGGTGGGGAAAGAGGGCCCCGTCCTGAGGGACGTAGCCTAGGGAACGCTCGCCGGGTTTGAGGTGTGTGACGTCGCGATCGCCCAGAAGAATTCGACCGGAGGCGACGGGGCGGAGGCCGCAGATGGCTTCGAGGAGGGTTGTCTTGCCGGAGCCGCTTTTGCCGACGAGAGCTGCGTAGGAACCGGTGGGGACGCGCAGGTTTACGTCTGCGAGAGAGAAGTCTCCTTGGCGGATGTTGAGTTTCTCCGCGCGTATCATGGTTCGAGGCGTTTCATGCCGAGGATGCGGGAGGTGACTAGGACGGCGGCGGCGGCGGCTATCATGAGGAGGGAGATGGCGATCATGCCTTGAAGGTTGCCGGCTTGCATTTCGAGGTAGACGGAGGTGGGGAGGACTTCGGTGCGGAGACGGGTGGAGCCGGCGAAGACGAGGATGGGGCCGAACTCCCCGAGGGAGCGGGCCCACGCAAGGGTGCCTGCGGCGAGGATGCCGCGGCGGGCTTGGGGCATGACGACGAGCCAAAAGGCCTTGGACCGGTTGCAGCCTAGGGTGAGGGCCACTTTTTCGTAGCGTTTGGGGATTTGGTCGAAGGAGAGGCGCATGGCTCGGGTGGCGAAGGCACAGGCGACCATGAACTGGGCGAGAATGACGGCGGGTATCTCGAAGACGACCCACTGGCTGGTCCAGGAGAAGGGGGCGAAATTGAAGAGGGCGAGGAGCGAGATGCCTATGACGAGCGGGGGGAGGACGATGGGGACGTCCAGCACGGCGTCCAGCAGGCGTTTGCCGGGGAATTGGTGGCGGGAGGTGAGGTAGCCCAGGGGCACGGCGACCCAAAGAGAGAGGAGGGTGGAGAGGGTGCAGGAGAGAAGGCTGAGGCCGGTGGAGTATTGGATTTCTTCGCGGGCTAGGGCGGCGAGGAGTGAGTCGGCGTCGACATAGGCGAAATCCGCCGCAATCATGGCGACGATGATGAGGGCGTAGGAACCGCCGAGGATGGAGAGGCCGAGGAGGAAGGGGAGGTCGCTCCCGGGCCGGAAGTCGTCCTCGGGGCGGCGTTCGCCCCTGCTCGGCTCGTCCTTCATTGGGCAGGGGTTACTCCTTGGGAGCGGCGTTTTCCCATTCGAAGCCGGCTTGCTCGAAACGTTGGCGTGAAGTGGCGGAGGTGATGGCTTCGATTAGACGTCCGGTGAGTTGGGGGAAGCGGGAGGACTTGGCTACGGCTACGTTTTGGATGGCGAGGGCGAGGGGGTCTTTTATGGTGACGGTCTCGAACTTGTCGCTGGAGAGGTTTTGGCAGTTGGCGAGGTAGACTAGGGCGACGTCCAGCTTGGGGTGGCTTTCCATCTGGAGGATGAGTTCGTGGGCGGTGGGGGTGGTGACTTGGTGGGAGTCGTTGTCCTTGATGGCTTGGGAGACGCCGGCCTTATCCAGCATTTGCCAAGACAAGTCTCCGAGAGTGGAGACGGTGGGGTCCGTGGTGCCGATGGAGAGGCCCGGTTTGGCGAGGTCCGGGAGGGAGAGGAGATTTTTCGGGTTTCCCTTGCGGACGAGAAGGACGACGTTGGTGGAGGAGACGTCCGCGGCCGAACCGAAAAGGTCTTGGACCTTGGTCATGTAGGAGGCGTCGCAGGTGAGGAAGGCGTCGGGCATGGCGGCGGAGGCTTGGCTGGCCCCGATGGTCTTGATGGTGGCGACGAGGGCGCCGCAACCTTGGAATTGCTCGATGATTTTGCAGCCTTCGCGTTTTTCGAAGTCGCGTAGCGTGCGGGTGACGGCTTCGCGATTTACGCCGCCGCAGTATAGCTTGAGTTCGGGGGCGTTTTTCCACGGGTCTCCATCGAGGACGGTGAAGTGGTTTTTGGCGAAGTGATGCTGTCCCTTTTCGGGAGAGGCGAGGTAGCGGGCGAAGTGGAGGGCTTGGGTGGGTTTGGCTGTGCCGGCGGTGACGTTGGCGGAAATGGTGGAGCGGACGGAGGCCAGCTCGGAAAGCTCGATGATGGCGAGGCCGAATTGGCGCGCGGTGGTGTCCCAGAGGAAGCCGGCTTGCACGACTTCGGAAGCTTGGATGGCGGCGGCGGCGTCGGTTACGCGGGGGAAGGAGGTTTTCTTGGCGGCGTCGAAGGCTTCCCATTTGCCGAGGTCTTGAAGGGCGGCCCGGGTGGTCTTGCCTACGCCCGCCTTGACGTCGCAGAGGGTGAAGGGGATTTGCCGGGAGAGGAATTGGTCTAGGGAGGTTACGTTGAGATCGGCGTCGGGGGAGGCGGCGAGAACGAGGCGGAAGGCGGCGAGCGGTATGGTCTCGGCGGTGAGGCCTTTTTGGCGGGCGCGTGTGGCGAAGGAGACGTCGGCGGGAACGTAGAGGTCGGCCCGGGACTTGTTGTTGTCGCGGTCGAGTTGAAGTTTGCCTTCGAGAGCGCCGCTGGAGTCGTAGTCGAGGGTGATGCGTACGCCGAATTCCTTTTCATAAGCGGCGGCGGCGGCTTCAACGGGGAGGCGGATGCCGGCGGCGCAGTACACGACGAGGTCGCCCGGAGCGTTTTGGGCGTCTCTCATCTTGTACCAGACGGCCACCATGCAGGCGAGGACGAACATGGCCAGCAGGGATAGGGTTACACCGCTGTACCACGGCGAGCGCTTGCGCTTGTAGAGTTGGTCCGGGTTGAAGGGTTTCATGGAGAGGGGCCAAGCTTAGGGCAAGGGGAGGGGGAGGCAAGACAGGGAGGTGGTGTGAGAGGGAGATAGGGAGAGAAGGTGAGGAAGGAGTTTTTTTCGTTGGGACCTCCGGGGCGGGGGTCAGGCTTTGGTGCAGACGGGGCAGTCCTCGTTGCGGTTGACGGTGATTTTTCGGAGGTTGGTTCGGGCGGCGTCGAAGTGGAGGAGTTTGCCCGCGTCGGATTCCGGCAGACCCGTGATGCGCTTGATTCCTTCCAGTGCGGCGAGGTTGGCGAGGAGGGAGGAGACGACGCCGAGCACGGGGAAGCGTCGCCTCCAGTAGGGAGGTTTTTCGGGGTAGAGGCAGGCGAGGCAGGGCGTTTTCTTCGGGACTACGGAGAGAACGTGCCCTTCCATGGCGTACATGGCGGCGTCCACCAAGGGCTTGTTTTGCCGGACGCATTCCCAGTTCATGAGGAAGCGTTCCTCGAAGAGGGGGGCGCAGGAAAAGACGATGTCGGCGCGCTCCACGAGTTCAGCCGCGTTGTCTTCACTGAAGTTTGCGTCTGCGGTCTCCACTTTCACGTTTGGGTTGAAGGCGGCGAGGGTTTTGGCTGCGCTTTGGACGCGGGGGGTTCCGAGGTCTTCCCACCTCATGAGGATTTGGCGGTTCATGTCGTCCTTACGCAGGGGCCCGGCGTGGGCCAGCAGGAGCTTCCCGACGCCTGCGGCGGCGAGCTGAAAGGCGAGCGGGCCACCTAACCCGCCAATGCGCGAGACGAGCGCCGTGGTGGATCGGAGCTTTTCCTGGGCGGCTTCGTCGAAGTGTGGCAGGTCGAGTTGCCAAGCGTAGGTTTCGCGGTCGAGCGGTGCGAGCATGGCCTAGAAATAGGCGCGGGCGCCCGGACGGGAAAGAAAAAGATTTTCTCGAAGGCGGTTTAAGCGACCAAGCTTTCGACCGGTGTAGACGCGGGCGAATCCTCGACGGATTCGGGCCTTCGCGCGGCCAAGCTCTCGACGGCCCGTCTCATGGCCTTGTTCTTGATCATTTTCACGGCCTTATCCGGCTTGACCCATCGGCGTTCCCGGCGGGAATCTTCGGGCCATTGTAGCAACAAGTGGCTCACCTGCATGGGGTAGAGGCGCAAGACGCCGCCTTTCTCACGATGAGAAACCCCTTTTCCGTCCACCAGACGACCCAAGGCGCCTGCTTCCTCGAAAGCTTCGCGCAGGGCGGTCTTTCGAGGGCCGAGACGCTTAATTAGGTTGCCCTTGGGCAGGCCCCAGTTGTCGTTTCTCGTGGTGATGACGAGCACTTCCATCGTCCCGTCCCGCATCAAGCGAAACGGCACCACACCCCATTTGTTTGTTTTGTTCATACGTCGTATCCTCCTTTTCCCGAGGAGAGATACGGCGTTCGTTTGGCAAGTTCGGGTAAATAGAGCGCAAAGGGCCGAACATCAAGGCCGAAAGGGCTCGGTGGGCGACTTCAGGGACCGCCTTCGTTTTGTTCGACAGCCAGTTTTTTCTTCAGAGAGGACTTTTTGTATTCCTTGGCGTGGCGGATTTCTTTGGATGTGGCCATGAAGACGATTTCCTTGGAGATGCCCACGGCGTGGTCACCGATGCGCTCGAGCGACTTTGAGATGAAGACCATCTCGAAGATGGCGGGGGCGAGGGTAGGGGTTTCCGAGACGAGGGCGGTGAAGTGTTTGTGGTTCTCCTTGTTGAGCTTGTCCACTTCGAGATCCTGCGTCCAGATGGATTCGGCCTTGGCTTGGTCGAACTCGACGAAGACGGCAAGGGCGTCCTCCAGCATTTGGAGGGACAGCTCGGCCATGCGGGGGATATTGTGGTAGTCGTGGGTCAGGGCTCGCTTGGCTCGGCGGGCGATAGCCTTGGCCTCGTCGCCGACGCGTTCGAGTTCGTGACTGACCTTCATGGTGGTTACGATGAAGCGCAGGTCGGCAGCGACTGGGGCGCAGGTGGAGAGGAAACGGGTGGCTTCACTGTCCACGAGGTTTTCGAGTTCGTCGATCTCGTCGTCGTTGGCGTACACCGTTTTCTTGAGCTTGGGCTCGGCGTCCATCAACGCCTTCATGGCCAGGCGCACACTTTCCACGGACTTCTGCCCCATGCGTAGCAGGTGAGAGCGGATTTGCTCCAGGTCTTGTTCCAGAAATCTCCTCATGGGTGAACCTTGCCGGTTGGTGTGTGTTGTCTTGCGCGGTCCTCAGCCGAACTTGCCGGAGACGTAGTCCTCGGTTTGTTTTTCGTCCGGGTTGAGGAAGATTTTGTCGGTGGGGTTGAATTCGATGAGTTTGCCGAGGTAGAAGAAGGCGGTTTCGTCGGATATGCGTCCCGCTTGCTGCATGTTGTGGGTGACGACGACGATGGTGTAGCGCTCACGTAATTCAAGGATAAGTTCCTCTACGCGTCCGGTGGCTACGGGGTCGAGGGCTGAGCAGGGCTCGTCCATGAGGATGATTTCGGGCTCCACGGCGAGGGCCCGGGCGATACAGAGGCGTTGCTGTTGTCCACCCGAGAGGCCGTAGGCGTTTTCGCTAAGGCGGTCTTTGACCTCGTCCCAGAGGGCGGAGCCGCGCAGGCAGTTTTCCACTGCTTCGTCCAAGGTGGCCTTGTCCTTCACGCCTTGGATGCGGAGGCCATAAGCGACGTTTTCGTAAATGGACTTTGGGAAGGGGTTGGACTTTTGGAAAACCATTCCCACGCGCTTGCGTAGTTCGATGACGTCTACGTCGTCTCCGTATACGTCTACGCCTCTTATCTTGATGGAGCCGCCGTGGATGCGGGCGGATTCCACGAGGTCGTTCATGCGGTTGAGACAGCGCAGCAGGGTGCTCTTGCCGCAACCGGAGGGGCCGATGAAGGCGGTGACGCGATTCTCTTTGATGGCGAGGTTGACGTCGAAGAGGACTTGTTGCTCGCCGTATGAGAAGTCGAGGGAGTCGATCTCGATGAGGACGTCGGAGGTCTCTTCTTTGTCGTCGGGAGATCCCTCGGTTTCGGTTGAACGTTCCATGTTGGTCATGGTTAAAGCGGCGCGGGAGACGTATTACCAGCTGTATTTCTTACGCATGCGAACGCGCAGGATGATGGAGAACAAGGCGAGTCCTAGAACTAGGGCGAGGAAAACGAAAGCGGTCCCGTACTGCATGTCCTTGGTGTATTCGTTTTGAGGGATTTTGGCGCTGACGACGTAGATGTGGTAGGGCAGGGCCATAACTCCTTGGAAGAAGAAATCCGTCCAATGCTCAAGGCCTTCCCAGGGCAGTTCCGTTCGCTTGGCGTAAGCGGCGGTAAACATTATGGGAGCGGTTTCCCCTGCGACTCGGGCAATGCCGAGAACTGAGGATGTAAGTATGCCGGGCAGAGCATAGGGCAGGACGTTGGTGCGTATCATGGTCCATTTCGTTGCTCCCAGGGCGAGGGACCCCTCCCGAAAGCCTTGCGGAATGGAGCGGAGGGATTCCTCGCCCGAGGTGATGATTATGGGAAGAACCATGAAGGCGAGGGTGAACCAGCCCGCCATGAGCGAGACGTTCCAATCAAGAAAGATCACAAACATGCCGAAGCCGAAGAGCCCGAAGATGATGGAGGGGACGCCCGCTAGGTTGAGTATGGATAGACGGATGAGTGAGAGCAGACGACCAGGCTTGCCGTACTCGCTTAGAAAAATGGCGCTGAGTAATCCCAGCGTGATGGCGATGGCCATGGCCCCAAGAACCAATAGCAACGTTCCTACGATGGCGGGGAAGATACCTCCTCCGGAGTATGCGTAATCATCTGATTGGAGTGTTACGGATGCGTGGGCAAGGAAGGGCGCGAGGGCGGAACGATAAATTTCCGTTTCTTCCGTCTCCATCTTTTCACCTGCATATTGGGCGTGCTTGGGAGCGAAGGAGTCGAGAGCGTCGGCGAGGCGAGCCAAGGTCTTTGGTTCCTGCCCGTCAGAAAAGGCGGCATGGGTCTTGGCGAGATCGGCGCAGGCGGTTTCGTAGGCCTTCCCCAGTGCGGGGAGGTGCGTTTGGAATTCGGCTTGGTAGGCCTTTTGCAGGGCACTCAGGTTTGTGGCGGTGGGGGATTCGATGGCTGCGAAGTTGGCGGCCCGGAAGGAGTCGAGAGCGGTTTCCACGGAAGGGAAGGCGGCCTTCTCTTGGTTGAGAAATCCGGCAAGGTAGCCGGAGACCATGGCCGGAACTTCCTGCTCCTTGACTTCGAAATCTTCCGCCGCTTGCTTGGGGTCTTCCAGTAGTTCCGCCCAGAAAGTGAAGCGGTTCTCTATGGAGGCTCGGCGGTCCTCGGCGAAAAAGGACAAGTTTTTGTTCAAGGCCTCGCCGACGAAGGTGTCAAAGAGGGTGCCTTGGGCCTTTTGAAAAACGTCAAAGTGCTCCCCGTAGTTAGGTTTTGCTTTGAAAGCGGCGAACTTTTCCGAAGCAAGTTTGTCCTTCAGAGCATAGTATTTTTTTGAACTTAGCTTTTTTTTCGTACCATTGAGGTCAACTACATGTAGGGTTTGGGGGTAATCCGTTAGAAACTCCAAGTTAAGCAAGCCATCACCCTCAAATACTTTTTTGCCGCCTTTGATGAAGATGTCTCCGAAAATGTAAGCTGCACAGGCTATTACGAAGTATGTACCTATGCCGAGCAGCAGGAAGACGATGCGTTCTCTCATCTTCGCAGCGGTGGGCCGCTTGGCGAAAGGGTGGTCTTTTTGCTTGGAGGAAGAATTCACGTCTTCAATAACCGTCCTTGTATTTGCCGGCGATTCTTTGAGAGAGGAAATTGATCAGGAGTGAGGTGAGGAAGAGGACGATGCCTACCATGAAGAGGGCCCGATAGTGAATGCTCTCGAACTCCACTTCGCCCATTTCCTGAGCGATGATACCCGTCATGGTGTGAACCGGTTGGGTGAAGACGCCCAGACCGGATGTGAAGTCCGGAATGGCGATTCGGTTGCCTGCGCAGAGAAGAACAACCATGGTCTCGCCAATTACCCGTCCCATGCCCAGAAGCACGGCGGAGACGATACCCGTTAGAGCTCCGGGTACGATGACTCGGGCGGCAGTCTGCAGGCGCGTGGCCCCAAGCGAGAGAGAGGCCTCCCGAAAGGCGGCGGGGACGTTGTTGAGGGCGTCCTCGGCGAGGGTGAAGATAGTGGGCACGGCCATCAGGGCGAGCAAGGCCCCGGCGGTTAGGGAGTTGAGGCGTTCATCGGAAAAGTCGCCCACGAACTCCCCGAGCACGGCAATGCCGAAGAAGCCTATCACCACTGAGGGTATGGCGGAAACGAACTCGATGAAGGGCTTGATGACACTTTGCTCACGGAAGTTCGCCACCTGGTTGGCGTAGATGGCCGCACCTACACCGAAGGGAATGGCTAGCGACAGGGCGATGAGTGTGACCAGTAGAGAACCCGTGAAAAGGGGCAGTATGCCGTACCAGTCCTGCCGGGCGCTATTGGTGACCCAATCCTTGCCAAATACGAAGGAGGTTAAGGCTCGGGATAAGGGGAAGGGGATTTCAGGATCCCAATCTTCCAAACGTTTTTTGTAGGCTTCGGTTTTGGACAAGTATTCCTCCACGGCTTTGTGGAAGGTGCGGAATTCGTCTCCCGACTCCATGAGCAAAAAGCTGCCCGAGTAGCCGTCGATCAACTTGCGGAAGGCCGTTTCCTGTTCTGAGACGACGACGAGGTAATGCTCGTTGAAGGTCTTGCGAATGGCTCCCGCGTGGTCGAAAACCGCCTTCTTGTCCTCTGAGAAGTCGCTGGCGGGAGCGGTGTCGATTTTCCGAGAAAGCTCTTCCCGTTGGTGCCGGATGAAGTAGTTGCGCCAGCGTTCAAGCTCGACATAGGCGAATGAGCGCCTCTCGGTGATTTCCTCGCCCGTTATGGAGAAGCTCCCGTCGTCAGGAAGGCCGGCGCCGTCGGCCACCTTACGCAGTTCGGACACGACGTCCCGTGTGGTGAGAAACAACTTGGTTTCGCGCGCCAGCTTCACGACCTCCTTTTCATAGTCGAGCAGAGACTCCTTGGCGTCTTGAAAGGAGCGGGCGTATTCCTGCAGGGGTCCGAGGGTGGAAGCTCGCTCGTCCGCCGCCAACTCACCCTCGTCTATTCGCCTGTCCGCCTCTTCCGTTTCTTTTGAGAGAATGGTTTCAAGGTAGCGGTAAAGCAGGGTTTGGGCGTCATGCTGATCGGTGACAATGGCGGCGTACTCCATACCCGAACGGCGGTAACGATCCAAGCCCTCCCGATTTTGTCCGAAGAATTCAATACCTTCCTTGAACAGGAAAACGGTAATGAGCCCCAGAATCACGATGGCGGTCAAGGCGTTGCCCCCGAAAAACCCTTTCAGGAGGGCGTCCTTGTCGCAGCCAAGCAGGCGAAAGTCCTTTTTACTTTTGGTGATCAAGAAGCGAGGAAGGTCGTTGTCCGTTCCCGAACTCCCCTCCTCTGCAAAGGAGGGGAGTTTTGCGTCCTGGACGGGAAAGCGATCACTTGGCGGAAACGAAGCCCGTGCTTTCGACGATTTTTTGCCCTTCCTCGGTCAGGGCGAAATCGAGAAAGTTCTTGGCCGCGCCGCGAGGCTTCCCGTTGGTGAAGCAGTTGAGGCCGCGGGCCAGCTTGTAGGAGCCGTCTTGAGCGGTGGCAGAGGAAGGTAGAACTCCATCTACCGCTACCACCTTAATACCATCCACTCCAACGTAAGCGAGCCCGACGTAACCAATGCCATTTGGGTTCTTTGCTACCTCAGTGGCTATTTGCTCGTTGCCCGCCATTTTCTGGGTTGCGGAGCCGTAGTCCCGACTGGCTAGGGCCAACTTTTGGAAGAATGCGTAGGTGCCCGAGGAGGTGTTCCGGGTGTAGGCGGAGATACCTCCGCTTCTGCCGCCCAAGGCGCTCCAGTTGGTGACGTCTCCGGCAAAAATGCGTTCCACGTCCTTGAGGCTGATCTTGCCCACGGGATTGTTGGCGTTGACTACGACGGCCACTGCATCCAATGCCACCACGGTCTTGGTGAGGCGCACGCCGTTGGCTCCCGCAGTGGCCTTTTCCTTGCCCTTGAGTTCGCGGGAGGACATGCCGATGTGAGCCGTGCCGTCGATGATTGCGGCGATGCCGGTGGAGGAGCCTTCGGCAGCGATTTCGAACTTGGTGCCCGGGTACTTGTTTTCGTAGGCCTCGGCCAGTTTCGGAATCATCTTGGCCCCCAGCGTGTCGGAGCCTTTGATTACTAGCTTTCCTTGGCCAGCTGCCGAGGTTATCCCGAGAATCGTCATTACGATGTAAAATTTCAGAGCTATTTTCATTATCGTATGATTTAGTTACTTGCTTTTCGGAGTTTGACTGATCTTTCCATTAGAAGGAAATGTCCCATTGCAGTCTGACTCGGTTACCGGAGTCTTCTCTGCCTAAGAGACCGTCTTCGATACTCAAGTGTGAGTAGTCGAGTGTCAGTTTGTTGTTATGCCCATTCAAGAACCAGTTTGCCCCTAAAGTGAATTCTTCCCGCTCATTTTCTAGTGCAAGGTTGGTCTCGTTCGGCTCGCTGAGCCTAGCGTATCGCGTAGCTAGCTCCAGCTCTTCGGGATAAGAGTCCCAGATCTCGTTGAAGAAGTAGCCGAACTGCGAGTAGAAGCCCTCCATATCGTTATCTTGTCCTGGCAGGCCTGCGGCGAGTGTAGTGTCATTGATGTTCTTCCAGTGGTACTCGTGCTGTGTCGAGAAGCCCTTGTACTTGTATGCGAATTCAGCGACGGCCTGCCGCACTCGGTATTGACCGTCAGCCGCAGTGGATACTGAAGAGAAGCCATCTAGATTGCCTCCTCCACTTGAGGACCATCGAGTGGCCCTGCCCGTGTGCGTGGCGCCCCCAACGGCGAAGCTGGCCGTAGGCTTTTCGGTGCGCTCAACATCGGTTTGACGCAAAGCGAGGTCTCTGCCCAAAAAGTTCCACTGGAGGCGTCCGGCGTACATCAAGTTGTCGTCATCGTTGGAGACGCCACGGCCCTCCCCTGTAAAAGCGCCTGCATAGTATCGGAGATCAGCTCCCGTACCTTCGAACAGGTGACCTCTAAATCCGAGTCCCACCTGACGATCTATAGTAAAGCCGCGGTTTACAATAGAACGCTCGACAAACTGTTGGCGGCCGGATGAATCGACCCGCTCACGGTTGAAATCTATTTTCCATTGTCCGGCTCGGATGCCAAAAGCCTTGTTTTTGGCAAGGTCAATCCGCCAGTCAATTACGCGAGCACTGGCTTTAGAGCTCGAGTTTTCGGAAGACCGCGTCGGCTGCAAGTCGACCTCAAAGTAGTACTTTAGCCATGGGCGGTAGCCATGACCACCTATCTTCATGCGAAGGCGACGGGCCTCGGCCGTCACCTCGTCCGTATTAAGATCTTCAATCTGCCTGGGGTCGCTTCGGTAAGGCGAGGTTATGCGCATTTGAGCTCGCCATTGGAGATTCGTTTGGAAGTTCCCGTCTCGCGATTCCAAGCGGAAACCTTTGCTGCCGTAACTTCCCTTAAGTAGTGACCCATCGCCATCTTGATCACCAACGACGGGGGGGACAGGTTCCTGGGCTGTAAGGGGTACGCACGCAGCAAGAATCGAAAAGGTAATTGTGCGTGTTCTTGTTATCAGCCCCGACATCTGTCTATTGTGAAACTTGTTCTGTCTTGGAATTCGGATTGGGCCTAAAGATTCACTATGCTTTTTATCTGCGTACATAATTCTATTATTTAGGTTGATGATGGTGGTCTCGGTAAATTCGAGGTTCAAAACAACCTTAAGCGAAATTTGTACGCTTACTGTGATGCAAACGTAACGTTTGCGCAACAAGCGGGCCGGCCCGACTCCTTTTCAGGACCGGGGCAAGCTGAAGGAAAAGGTGGAGCCTTTGGTGGGTTTGCTTTCCACCTTAGCCGAGCCGCCGTGAGCTTCCGCCACGTGCTTCACGATGCTCAGGCCCAGCCCCGTACCGCCTTTTTCACGGGAGCGCCCCTTGTTCACCACGTAGAAACGCTCGAAGAGTCGGGGGAGATGCTTGGCGGGAATGCCGTCTCCGTCGTCGCTCACCGAGCAGGTTGCGAAGGCCCCGTCCTCGGACAAGCCTGTTCGGATGGTGACATGGGTGAAGTCGCCCGCGTACTTGAAGGCGTTTTCCACGAGGTTTTGCATGGCTATGCCGACCTTGACGGCATCGAAGGGGAAGCCGTCCTCCTCTTCGGCGAGTTCGAGACGTAACTTGTCGGTGTTCACATGAGGGCGGTCGGACAGGAATTCCACTACGCCGGGAATCACATCGGTAAGGCGACTGTTGGAGAGGTTCAGGCGCGGGCTTTCGGCTTCCAGTTCGGACAGGTTTAGCAGATCCTCGATCAAGGCGTGAAGACGGTCTGCGTTACGGTTGATCTTCCGTATGAAGCCGGCGAGACGTTCGGGCGAAAGCTCTTCGTGTTCTGCTTCGAGCACCGCATCGGAAAAGCCTTTGAGCAGCGTCACGGGAGTGCGGAGCTCGTGGGAGACATCGGATACGAAATCCTTTCTCAGGCGTTCCAGTCGGCGCACTTCCGTGACGTCTCTAAAGAGTAGGAGGTAGGCGTTGCTTTCGTCTTCTCGGATTTTCGTGACCTGGGCCCCGCTCACTTCCAAGCGGGCGTCGCGCCCCTCTTGATGCAAGGAGAACTCCACGGGAGCGACGTCCTCGCCCTCTATCAGGAGTTGGGTGAAGTCCAGCAACTCCACGGACCGAAGCACGGCTTCGAGCCTACGGCCTTCGAGTGGGGCGCCGTTGGAGAGGCCTTCGCGGGCGGCGGGGTTGGAGAAGAGGATTTCGTGGTTGCGGTCGATGAGCAGGGCGTAGTCGCGCAGGCGGCCCAAGGTCGCATCGATTTCACGCAGTCGCTCGGTTCGTTCTCTCCGCAACCGGTCCATTTCGTCGAGGCTTTTTTGCCAAGCGCTTCGTAGACGGACGTAGTTTTCGGAGGAAGTAAGCAGGGAAGATTCTTCGAATAGAAAGGCTCTCTTCTCCTCGATGGAGCAGGACACGTCCTCCACCAGTCGCTCCAGTCGGCGGGAACGCCTCCACAAGAACAGGGCGAACGCGGCGAGAACAAGGCAGAGGAAGGGCCACATGGCGTTGTCGGCTTACCGGGTTCGAGTGGATAGGGCGTGAACGAAACTTCCTTGTTTCCTACACCGTAACTAGAAGTGGAAGGCGCGGGCAACCCACTTTCCGCACCTTTGGCGGCAATGCGTCGGGTAACCGTCCGTGAGAAAGGCGGATCAGCCCTTCTCGGCCAAGCGGTAGCCGACCCCCCTCACGGTCTCGATCATGTCGCCATCCTCGCCCAGCTTGGAGCGGAGGCGACCGACGTGGTTGTCCACGGTCCGCGTTTCCAGGTCCGTGTCGTAGTTCCATACGTTGATCAGTAGGTTTTCCCGATTCTGGACCCGGCCCTTGCGTTCCATGAGGAGGTGAAGTAGGCGGAATTCCGTGGCCGTCAGTTTCACTTCGTCTCCGTTTATTTCGACCGTATGGCGTTCGGGGTCGAGGGCGATGCCTCCCGCCCGCAACTTGCCCCCGAGAGCTTCCTTATGCTTCTGGGAGCGGGCCATCACGGCCTTCACTCGGGCCACCAGTTCGCGCCGGTCGAAGGGCTTGGAGATATAGTCGTCCGCCCCGCGGGCAAAACCCTTGACCCTGTCCTCCACCTCGTCTTTGGCGGAGAGGAAGAGGGTGGGCACGTGCTTCAGGCGGGAGTCCACCTTCAACATGCTGCACAGACGGAAGCCGTCCAGATCGGGCATCATGACGTCCAGAATGACGAGATCGGGTTCTAAGTCGCGCGCCAGTCCGATGGCCTCAATTGGGTTCGTCACCCACTCGACTCGAAAGCCTTCCTTCTCCAGTTGGAACTCGACGAGTTCGCACACGTCCTCTTCGTCATCAACGACGAGCACTGTTCGCTTGCCGCCCCCATCAGTTTTCTTGTCGCTCACGGAGCGACCTCCTCGACGAATCGGCGGACGCGCTCCTGGATTAGGTCCCGGATACGGCGGGTTTGGTCCAGCCTGTTCTCGAAGGAACCCTCAAGGGCGGAGGGGTCGGGGAAGCCCCAGTGCAGCCTTTGCGTCCCGCCGGGGAAGGCGGGGCAACGTTCGGCGTTTGCTTCGTCGCAGACCGTCACCACGTAGGCGAATTCCTCGGCTCGCGGGAGGAAGGCGTCCAACGCCTTACAGGAGTTACCGGAGAGGTCGTACCCCTGCTCGCTCATGGCCTCCACCACCACGGGATTTAGTTCGCCCGGTTCAAGGCCCGCGCTCTCGGCCTCGAAGCGGCCTTGGCCCAAGTCGTTGAGAAACGCCTCCGCCATTTGGGAACGGGCGCTGTTGTGGATGCATACGAAAAGAACTTTTTGCATGACTCTTATCTTAGGTGAACCGCTCCATCTTCAAGTGGTGGAAACAACTTATCCACTGTTCGTAACGAAGGCGCGCCGAAAACGCAATCTTTCCGGATAAAACCATCCTTGCCCAACTTGGATTTTTGCCTAAATACCACCCGCTTTCACTTCTAAAATTATATGGAGCACATCGACACTTGGGACTTCATTGTGGGCCTCCTTTATGTGCTGGGGGCCTTGGGCATTTTCCTTTTCGGGATGCGGGTGATGAGCGAGGGCATCCAGAAAGTGGCCGGGGACGGGATGCGCCGAATTATGGCGACGATGACCCAGAACCGCTTCTTCGGGCTTATGACGGGTCTGCTCGTCACCTGCCTCGTCCAGTCCTCCTCCGCCACAACCGTAATGGTGGTCAGCTTCGTGAACGCCCAGTTACTCACTCTTATGGAGTCCATTGGAGTCATAATGGGGGCGAACCTTGGTACCACTTTGACGGGCTGGATCATCGCCACCGTGGGTAAGTTCAGTTTGTCCAAGGTGGCCTTGCCAATAATCGGGGTGGGCCTGCCGCTGATTTTCGCAAGCAAGCCGAGGGTGAAGAACCTCGGCGAGGTTTTGGTCGGTTTCGGCTTGCTCTTTTTCGGCCTGAGCGAGCTGAAGAACGCCGTGCCCGACGTTAAGTCTCTTCTCAAGAGCACCGAAGAGGCGGATAAACTCCTCGTGCAGGACGTCCAGGCCTTGATCGAGCAATTGAATAGCTACGGCTTCGGGTCCGTTCTCATTTTCCTCGTGGTTGGCATACTCCTTACCCTCCTCGTGCAGTCCTCCTCTGCCGCCATGGGCATCACCATCATCGTGGCCATCAACGGTTGGATCAACTTCGAGATCGCCGCCGCTATCGTGCTGGGGGAAAACATCGGCACCACCGTCACCGCCTGGCTTGCCTCGCTGGGAGCCAACCTGAACGCCAAGCGGGCGGCCCGAGCCCATCTCCTCTTCAATCTGGCGGGCGTCTGCTGGATGCTGACTCTGTTTTACCCTTTCATCGGAATGGTGGACGGCATCATGCCGGGAGCCATCAAACCGGAAGACGTTGTCGCCGAGGAAATGCAGGCTTACCGGGACTCCCTTCCCGAAGACGGCGAGACCATGGAGGACAAAAAAGTTCGCAAGGGCGTGGTCGACCGCAACATCCCCCTCCACCTTTCCCTCTTCCACACTCTCTTCAATCTCTGTAACATCTGTCTGCTCATCGGTTTCGCTCCGCGCTTAGGCCGCTTGGCCGAAAAATTGGTGAAACCCCGCAAGCCCTCGGACAAGGATCCCGCCCCCGGCAGCCTGGCCGCGATTCATTACGAGGGCTCCGGCTTGCTTCCCAAGACGGGGGAACTCAACCTCGCTTTGGTCGAGGCCGAGGTGGACCGCTTGGGCGAAGTCACCCGCTACATGTTCGAGGGTTTCGTCGACATCTTCGAGCACCCCGAGGAAGACAGGGGCAAGCTGGTCAAGGAACTCATTGAATTGGAGGACAAGTGCGACGAGCTGGCCTTCGAAATCACCCAAACCCTTATCCACTGCACCACCGAGAGCCTGGCTGGGGAAAGTGCCCTCCGCGTCACTGCCCTCCTTCGCGTTACCGCCGAACTGGAGGACATTGGCGACAACTGCCACCGCCTGGTCCAGTTGGCCAACCGCAAATACCGCAAGCAACGCATCCTCCCCGACGAAACCAAGAAGGAAATCAAGGTCTTCTCCGAGCAGATTCTCGAGTTCATGGACCTCTACCAAGCCCACCTGAAGGACAAGACCGTTCCCCCCAACATGGAGTCGGCGGACCAAATCGAGAACCGTATCGACGCCTCCAGAAAGATGCTCCGCAAAAGTGCCGTCAAGCGCATGAAGGAGTCTGAAAACGTGAAGGCCGAAATGATTTACGTGGACATCCTCAACGAGATGGAGCGAATCGGAAACGACGCACTCAACATCGTCCACGCCCTCAACCACGTCGTCTGAACGCCCCCAGAGGGTAAGTGCGGCTCGCCCTTCTATCCGGCTTGCCACGACGGGCCGGTTTCGTTGCGATACGCCCTCCTGCGATGCCTTTTCTGGAAGTCACCGACCTTTGCAAGAGTTTCTCCTCTCCCGAGGGAGGGGAGAGTCTCGTCGTGGACGTGAAGGAATTTTCGATGGAAGCGGGCGAATTGCGGGCCATGCGCGGGGAAAGCGGTTCCGGCAAGACCACCTTCCTTCACCTCATCGCCGGCATTCTACGGCCGGACGAAGGGCGTATTACACTGGACGGGACGGAAGTGACGGACCTCCCCGAAGCCGGACGAGACCTTCTCCGCGCTTCCTCCATCGGCTACGTCTATCAGTCCTTCAACCTTCTGCAAGGCTTGACCTGTTGGGAAAACCTATCTCTTGCCAAGGCTTTGTCCGGCCCGGACGAGAGCGCCCGGGATTGGTCCCGCAAAAGAGCCGGAGAGCTTGTTGGAGAGCTTGTTGGGAACAAACCCAAGCCGAATGCGGACCGGGCCGAGGAATTGCTCGATCGCGTGGGGCTCGGCCATCGCCTGCGTCACTATCCGCGTCAGCTCTCCATTGGCCAGCAACAGCGCGTGGCCCTCGCCCGGGCCTTGGTTAACCGGCCCAAGCTTGTGCTCGCGGATGAACCCACGGGCAACCTCGACCCCACCAACGGCCGCAAGGCACTAGAACTTCTCCGCGAGCTGTGCGACGAGGCCGGAGCCGCTCTCCTCCTTGTCAGTCACGACGAGCAAGTGGTGGACTCTTTCGATCACCGCCTCGATTGGCGAGATCTCAACCGGGCCTTCGTCCAAGCCACTGCCTGACGGTCATGTCCTTACGCTCCGGACACCTCGGTGACGTCATCTTCTTCCTCGCCCTGCGCGGGTTGAGGCAGTACTCCTTTTCGACCGTCGTGGCCGCCGTCGCCATCGCCTTGGCTGGCGGTCTGTTCCTGGGAACCTGGAAAATTAAGGAGGAATCTAGCCGCGCCTTTTCACGTTCCGCCGGCGGTTTCGACGCCGTGCTGGGCGCCCGCGGCTCCAAGCTCCAACTCATCCTCAACGGCCTTTTCCACTTGGAAGCTTCGCCCGGCAACCTGTCCTGGGAGCAGTACGAACTCATCCGCGACACCCGGGGCGTCAAGGAGGCGTATCCCATCGCCGTGGGGGACAACTACCACGGTTACCGCCTCGTTGGCACCCTTGCTGAAATGTTCGAGAAACACGAGTGGCGTAAAGGGAGGAAGTACGAAATCCATGCGGGCGGACGGGTGTTCACGGACAACGCCAAGGAGGCCCTCGTCGGCGCCTTCGTGGCCCGCAAGCTCGGCCTCAAGGTCGGCGATACCTTCCACCCCTACCATGGCCTCGTCTTCAAGGAAGACGCCAAACACGCGGACATATTCGTCGTAACCGGCATACTCAAGTCCACGGGCACGCCTGCGGACAAGGTTATTTGGATTCCCATCAAAGGCATCCAGCTCATGGAAGGGCACGACCCCAAGGCTGCCACCGACGTAAGCGCAGTGCTTCTCAACCTGCACGCGAGGGCCGGCTTCCTGCTGGACCAGAAATACAACAAGCAAGGCAATGTCGCCACTCTCGCCTGGCCCGTGGCCACCACCTTGGCCCGCTTCTTCGACCGCCTCGTATGGTTCCAGCGCGTGCTCGAAGTCATCGCCTACCTCGTTGCCGTTGTTGCCGCCTTCGTCATCCTGGCAATCCTCCGCAACGCCATGAACGAGCGTCGCCGGGAGATCGCCATCCTGCGCAGTTTAGGTGCTTCACGCTCTACCGTGACCTCCGTGGCTTTGTTGCAGGCCGTCCTCATCACCTTGCTCGGGGTTCTCGGCGCCTTCGTCGCCTACGCCGGCATCGGTTACGCCGCCGCCACCGTCATTCGGGAGCAAACCGGCGTGGTCCTCGAACCCTTCACCTACGACCCGAGTTTCCTCTACGTCCCCCTTGGCATGTTGGCCGTCGGCCTGCTCAGCGGCCTTCTGCCCGCCCTGCAGGCCTACCGTGTGGACGTCGCCGAGAACCTCGTCCAACAATCCTGACACCATGAAAACACCACGCTCTCTCCTCGGCTTGTTCGCCTGTTTAATCTACTCGTTCCTTCTCCTTTCTTGCGGGGACGGCCACGACCACCATGACCACGCTCATGACCATGACCACGACCATGGCCATGACCACGCCGGCCACGGCCACGCTCATGTAGCCCCGCATGGCGGCGCCCTCGTGTTGCTCGGCAAGCATGGCTCCGGCTACCACTTGGAAGTCGTCTTGGCCGAGGACGGCCTTTTCGACGTCTACGTCCTCGACGGCGAAGCCGAAAAATTCGTCCGTGTAAAACAGGAAAACCTTTCCCTGCAAGTCAGCCCGATAGGGGACGGCAACGCCACCACGGTCACCCTCTCCGCCGTGGCTGACAAAACGACTGGCGAAGCCGTCGGAGACACCTCCCGCTTCTCCGCCCAAACCAACTTCGGCGGCTTGAAGAAGTTCGAGGGCGTCGTGAACGCCATCCTCATCAAAGGCGCCTCATTCGAGAAGGTCGCCTTCCGCTACCCCGAGGGCAACGAGTGACCCTTCAGGTGAAGACGACGGACACCACCCCTATTTATTGCTTACGCGCAAGCGCGCTCGCGTGCGCAACTGCCATTATGTCAGCCTGCGGCGGGGGAGGTTCGGAAGAAGACGCCAACGCTACCGGTTCAAGCGGGGGTAACGCCCCCGCCGTAACCAAGGTGACCTTTTCTCAGCTGGTGAACTTTTCCTATGAAGTCAACTGGGAGGACCACGGAAAGAATGCCAACCCCACGGCCTACGCCCTCCGCGTACCGCAACGCGTCCGGAACCTCAACAAGTTGGAAGTGGACGTAGAGGGCTACATGCTTCCTATCGAATTGAACGCCGA
Organism: uncultured Opitutia bacterium; assembly: GCA_964012695.1. Taxonomy (GTDB): domain Bacteria; phylum Verrucomicrobiota; class Verrucomicrobiia; order Opitutales; family Seribacteraceae; genus CAXGVD01. The sequence continues at coordinate 7,304 of CAXGVD010000002.1, read as the reverse complement.
TGAAACCCGAACCACGGAATTTCTCCTTCTCCCGGACACCAAGGCCTGTTGCTACGGCGTGGTTCCCGAGCAAAACGGTTGGGTGGTGGTTAAGACCAACCCCGAAGGCGTTGCCACCAAAATGGACCAGCTGCTCCGTGTACGAGGCGTCCTGCAAGTGGCGGAAAAATGGAGCGAAACTGAACAAAGTTTCTTCACGGGACTATATCACCTCACTTGCAAACGAGTGCTTGTCCTGTGAGTTTCTTTTGTTAGGATTACGCTATGTCTTCAAGGTATCGGCTGACAGGGTTTGCTCTGCTCGGAGTCGCTTTGCTCCTTGCCGTTGGATGCGGAGAAGACTCACTAGACAAGACCTACTCGGGACCGCCGATTCAAGGCGAACTCATCCAGCCGGAAGCCGCCGACGCGAACGAAACGAACGAATTTCTCGACCTACCCGTCTCCCCCATTACCAAGTCCAAAGAACCTGAACAGGTTCTCGTCTTGCAGGAGCCTTCCGAAGACGAAAACATGACTGTCATCGAGGGTGAGATCGCAAGCCCCGGCACCCCCGACGATCCCTTTGCCGAACCTGACGAACGGGAAGTGGTGGACCTTCCCTTTCCCCCTGGTTCCGCCGAGCCGAACGCCCCCGCCCTCGAGCCCGTAGTAGTTTCTAATCTGCCGCCTCTTCCCGATGGAAGCGTTTACGCCCCCGTCAGTTTTAAGTCCTTTTCCACCTTCGAGTACGAAGTGGAGTGGGAAACGCACGGCGGAAAAAACTTCGACCCTGTCGACTTCGCCAAACGCGTACCTGCCAAAGTGCGGGAGCTGGACGGCAAGTCCGTGGCCGTGGAAGGCTTCATGCTTCCCACCGTGGTTAACGAAGACAACAAGGTCACCGAGTTCCTCCTCCTTCCCGATCAAATGAGCTGTTGTTTCGGTCAGGCCCCTGAAGCCAACGGTTGGGTCGTCGTCACTGCTGAAAAAGGGGCCGAACTTCTCATGGACCGCATTATACGCGTCACCGGCACCGTCGCCGTGGAAGAACGCTGGGACGAAGAATTCTTCGTAGGCCTCTACCACGTCACCCTAGACGACCTTACGGGCCCGGCGCTGTAGCAGTTCTCATCCGCCCGCCATGGGGGTGAGGAGGGTGACCTCGGTGTCGGCGTTTACGGCGGTTCTTTCGTCCAAGGTGATTTGGGAGCCGTCTAAAGCGACTACCAGGGTGGGGACGGGTTGGCCGGCTCCGTCGAGGAGGAACTTAGCGAAGTCGGGACCGCGTTCGGCGGCGAGTTCGCGAAGGAGGGGGAGGAGAGCGGATCCGGCTTCGACGGACATGGTTTCCTCGGAAGTTCCCGCGTGAGCCGCAAGCTGACCCGTGTAGTGGAGGGTTAGTTTCATGCGGCGGCTTTCTTGGCCCGGCCTTTTTCTATGTGCAGGACACGGGTGGCCTGTTCGGCGGCTCGGTCGTCGTGGGTGACCATGAGGACGGCTCCGCCGTCCTCGGCGAAGGCAGCGAGGTGGGAGAGAATGAGGTTGGCGTTGTCGGGGTCGAGGTTGCCCGTGGGCTCGTCGGCCAGCAGGAGTTTGGGTTGGGTGAGGAGAGCCCGGGCGAGGGCCGTGCGCTGTTGCTCGCCCACGCTGAGGGCGGCGGGCAAGTGGTGCCGGCGTTCGGCGAGGCCGAATTGCTCCAACAGGGCTTCAGCTCGTTCGGAGGCATCGGGGAGAGGTTGGGCGAGGCCGGGGGCGAGAACGTTGTCGAGGGCGCTCAGGTAGGGGGCGAGGTGAAACTGCTGGAAAACGAAACCGACATGACGTGCCCGCAGGTTGGCCCGGGCGTCGGGCGAAAGGTCGTAGGGCCGTTCGCCCGCGAGGACGACTTCGCCGGAGTCGGGTCGGAGCAACCCACCCGCCACGAAGAGCAGGGTTGACTTGCCGCAGCCGCTGGGTCCGCGCAGGGCGAGGAAGTCGCCGGGGCCAGTTTCTGCGTCCACGCCGTCTAAGGCGGTCACGGCGTTTCCGTTCGGACCCGCGAAGGTCTTGCGGACGGCGGTGGCCCGAAGGATGGGCTTCGTCCTCAAGTCACTCATGACGGAGGATGCCGGCGGGATCCAGGCGGGTGGCGTGGAGAGCGGGAAGCCAAGCGGCGGCCGCCGCCAGGGCGGGAGCCCCGAGCAGTAGGGCGGGAATGTCGGAAGCGAGGGAGCGCGGGTCGAAGCCGTCGAGTGGTCCCGCCTGGAGGGCGTCGGCGGCGAGCAGGGCGATCAGTATGGCGAGGCCCACGCCGAGTAGGCCTACGAGGGCCGCCCGGGCGAGGAGGGCGGTGAGGATGGAGCGGGCGGGAACGCCGATGGCCCGGAGGAGGCCGATTTCCGAACGACGTTCCCGGGCGTTGGCGAAGGCGAGCAGGCCTAGGGTGGCGGCGACCCCGAGGCCGAGGACGAGGAGCAGGTGGCCATACTTGTTCTCGTTTTCACTTCGCAAGGCGGCGCGGTTTTCGCGCAGGACGGCGGCTTCCGTCCGGCGGGCGGCGAGGGTTGAGGCGGCCAGCTTCTTGGCCTTGACCCTCTCTTCCGCTCGGGCAAGGGCACGGCTTTCGACTTCGATGACCTTGGTGCCGGGCAGGATGCCCGCGATTTCCGCTCGGATTTCGCCGAGGCGGTCAAGGGACTCGCAGTTGCATTCGAGGGCTTTGATTTCGTTTATGCGACCCTTGGCGTCGAGGATGTCCTGACACTCTTCGAGGTGCATCCAGATGGTGATGTCGTCCTTGGTGCCGCGTTCGGAGTGGCAGGTCTCGACGGTGAACTGCCGGCCCTTGAAGGTAGTGACGTCGCCTTGGACCAGCCCCAGGGACGTATGCAGTTCGTAGCCGAGGGCGAGGCGGCCTTGGGTCACGGGCTGGATGAGCGGCTTCTTGGGATCCTTGAAGGCGAGCGGAACTTCACCCCGGATGCCGATGAGGATAACGGTGCGGTTGCACTCCGTCCACTTGAGCTTGCGGGTAAGGCTGGGAAGAAGGTGGTTGACGGTGACGATGGGGCTGTTGGCCAGCTTGTTGACGTAGTTTTCTGGCATGGTTTTTGAGGCGAAGCCTTCGGCGTACACCTCGCTGAGTTCCTGCCCCTCGGGGAAGATATAGACGTTAAAGCCGAGGCCCTTCATGGTTTTGCGCACGGAGTCCTCGTGGGCTTTCATCTCGGTGGCGAACTTGTCCGAGAGACGTTGGGTCTCGGCGTTCATCTCGTCGAGCATGGCACCCGTGCGGTGGTCGTGGGCACCAAGCAGGGCGGCCACCGCCACGAGGGCGGACACGGCGGCGACAACCACCATTGCGGAGATGACGAAGCCGGTTTTCCGGTGGAGGATTTCCCGCAGGATGAGTCTCCGGAGGTTCATGTTTCTTGCTTGCGGCGGAGAAGGAATGAACCGACGAGCAGTACGGCGGTGAGCAGCACCACGCCAGTGACGAGCTTGCGGGAAAGCGGCGAGGACTTGTTGGTGAAGGCTTCAGCTTCCCCTTCCGCAGAAGGGGTTTCGGTGGAAGCGGTTTCCCGAGCAGAGGCGGTGGAGGAAGCATTGGCCTCGATGAGGTCTTCCACGCCCGTGAGCGGGGGGAGTTCCTTGTCCACCACCACGTCGGTCCCAGCCAGAGCGGTCAACCAATCCGCCTTCACGAGCAGGTCCATGCCTGGGTTTTGTTTCTTCACTTGGCAGGAACAGGGTCCGCAGAGGTAGCCGCAGTCGGCGAGCACGTTTTCCTCGTTGATGCCTTCGCCGAGCAACGGCCAGAGGGCTCGGCCCTTACCGAAGACCGGGAAGAGCATGGGAACGTCCGCGAATTCCTCGTCCAGTAAGTCCGCCTCCATATTCAGTAGCATGGCTAGCAGGACTTCTTCCTCGGGGTCGTCTCGGGAGAGGCGGTGAATGGAGAAGTCGATTTTCAGCGGGACATCCGCTTCCAGCACGTTTTCGTCATCGATTTTGGAGGGGAAGAAAGCGAGGTCGTCCTGCAGTTCCTGCCGCCGTATGACGCCTTCGGGAATGTCAATTTCTTCGCGGGCCGCAGCGGCGTACTTTTCCAGTTGGACGGCGAGGGCGTCGTCTTTTTCCTTGTCGCCGCTTTCCAGCAGCAGCCAGACGGCGGAGTCGCCTTGTAGGGCACGCTCCACGAGGTGTTGCCGGGCGGGGGAGTCCAGCACGGCGTCGAGGTCCTTGTGCGACAGTTCACCGCTCCAAAGCGGGGGTTGCTCGGACCGGAAGGCTTCCTCGGGGTAGAAGAGGTGGACGGAGGGGGATCCGGCGGTGATGTTTGCGTCGGTGTGAATGGTCTGCCAGCGTTCGAGGGACGCGTTGCCTTCTTTTGCGAGGTCGAGGGTCTCGAAGAGCAGGTTCACGACGGGGCCATCCGGCCCCACGAGGCTTTCTTCCAAGTAGGAGAGAACGACCTTTTGGGCGGCGGTGAAGTTGCCCTCATGGACCACGACCAGTTCGTAGGCGTCCGGGCGCCAGCGCTCCAAGGCGTAGCGGAACACGGGCACTTGGCAGGCGAAGGCTACAGCGGCGAACAGGAATGCCACGCAAGGCCAAGCCGATCGTAAACGGGAAAGCATAGGCTTGCGATTATACCGCTCCCGTCCCGGAGGCAACCGTTCCTCCGGAGCGGCGGTTAAACGTTAATTCTCGTCTTTGTCGTCGCCTTCGCCTTTTGAATCCTCGCTTTTCTTGTCATCGGCGGCGACGGAGACTTTCTTCATGTGGTCGGGGTCGGTGACGGAGCCGCTACCAGGGGCGCCGCGCTTGATTTTGTCGACATGCTTCATGCCTTCCACGACTTGTCCCCAGACGGTGTACTGGCGGTCGAGGAAGCCAGCGTCGTCGAAGCAGATGAAGAACTGGCTGTTGGCGCTGTCGGGGTTGGAAGACCGAGCCATGGAACAGGTGCCGCGGACATGCTTGCGGGCGTTGAACTCGGCCTTGAGGTCGGGCATGCTGGATCCTCCCGTGCCCACGCGACCTTTGTTGAAGTCCTTGACGTTGCCGAACTGGACGTCGCCGGTCTGGGCCATGAAGCCGTCGATGACGCGGTGGAAGGCGACGCCGTCGTACTTGCCGGCTCGCGCGAGTTCCTTGATGCGTGCGACGTGACCCGGGGCCTCCTTGGGAAGCAATTCAATGACGACTTGTCCGCCCTCGAGGTCGATGAGGAGGGTGTTTTCGGGGTCGAGATCGGACTTTGATTTGGCGTCGGTCATGGCTATTGGAAGGATGAACGCGGCGAGCGCGAGTAGCTTCTTCATGGTTGTGGTTGTGGTTGGTGGTTGAAGGCTGTGTTGGGTTTCAGAAAAGAGCGGTAACGAAAGGGCTGGTCAGCCCGGGTACCAGATTTTGCGCGGATCGTCGGGAGTGCGTTGGTAGTCCCACGCATCGTCGATGAGGCGTTTCAAGTCGTATTCGGGCTTCCAGTCGAGCAAGAACTTGGCCTTGGCGTTGTCCAGCCAAGTGCCGTGGTAGGGGGTGGGCACGTCCGCGGAAGGGAGGTCGCGGGTGGCTGCGAGGTGCTCGGCGACGCGGCGGTAGTGGACGGGTTCGTCCATGCAGATATTGAAGAGCTGTTGGCGGGCCTTGGGGTTTTCGAGGGCGGCGAGGATGGCGGAGACGAGGTCCTCCACGTGGACGAAGTTGCGTTGTACGGGTTCGCCGGTGGGGTCGAGCATAACGGGGACGGTTTTCGTCTCGGCGTAGCGGGCGGCGTCCTCGGGGGAGACGAAGTCCTTCCAGACGGGACCGCCGAAGACGTCGTCACCAAAGCTGAGGGTGTACTTGAAGTCGTCCTTCTCCATGATCCAGGGAGCCCTAAGGCAACAGCCGTCGAGGTCGTACTGGACGTAGTACTGCTCCAGCATGACCTCCTCCATCACCTTGGACAGAGCGTAACAACCCGGGTAGGCGGAGCGCTCCTGCTTTTCGGTGACGGGCACGGGGTGGGGGTAGAAGAAGTGGCCCATGCCAGCGTCCCCGCCGATGAGGACGAAACGGCGGAAGGTTTCGCTCTCCCGGCAGGCTTCCAACAGCCAGAAGAGACCCTTCACGGTGACGTCCATGACGGCTTCCGGCGTTTCCTTGCAGGTGGCTAGGTGGAGGACGTGAGTGACATCACGCATGGCGGACGCTACTGATTCCCGGTCCGCGATACTCCCGCGGACGACCTCCAGGCGCTCCGACTCCTCAAGCATCCGGTTGTGGCAGAGGGCCCGGGCGGTGGCGTGGGAAAAACGTTCTTCGGCGAAAAGTCGCCGTAGAAAAGCTCGGCCTACCTTGCCGGTGGCCCCGGTTACGAGGATTTTCATGGGATGGGCCTGATGACGCGTGGAGCTTCCCATTGTCAAGGAAACGCCGCGGTGCGAGAGGGGTGTTCCCTTACAGCAACTCGGTTACGGGTTGGCCTTTGTCGGCGAGGGTGAAGGGACGGCGGGTGGGGGAGTACACGATTTCGTCCAAGGGAAGGCCGAGGGCGTAGGCGATGGTGGCGTTGAAGTCGGGAATTTCCACCCGTTGCTCGACGACTTCGCGTCCTTCGGGGTCGGTCTTGCCCCAGACTTGGCCGCCCCTGATGCCGCCGCCGGCGAGCATTCCGGAGAAGGCTCTGGGGTAGTGGTCGCGCCCGTCGTTTACGTTGATGTTGGGGGTGCGGCCGAACTCGGTGGCGACGACGACGAGGGTCTCCTCCAGCATGCCTCGCTTGTGGAGGTCGTCGAGAAGGGAGGAGAGAGCTTGGTCGAGAATTGCGGCCCGTTCGGGAGCCCGCACGAAATTGGTTTGGTGGGTGTCCCAGCCGCCGAGCTGGACTTCCACGAAGCGGACGTGACGTTCCACGAGGCGGCGGGCGAGGAGCACTCCTTGACCGAAGGCGTCCTCGCCGTAGGCTTCGCGAACGGACTCGGACTCCTCGTTCACGTCGAAGGCCTTGAGGTCGCCGCTCTTCATGAGGCGAACGGCGTCGGCGTACATGTCGGAATATGCGTCGACTTTCTTGAGCTTGTACTTGTTGCGGAAGGCTTGGTCGAACTTGGCTGATAGGTCGAGGCGCTTCTTTAAGTCGGTCTCGGTGAGCCCTTGGTGCATTCGACTGTTGCGTAGGCCGGCGGTGGGGCTGCCGATGGCGAGGGGCTGGTGGGTGGCGGGTAGGAATCCGGCGAGGGGGTGCTGGCTTCCGCCGCTGACCACGACGGCGCCGGGCAGGGTGGGGTTAAAGCGGTTGTCCAGGCGGGTCATCCAAGCTCCCATGCTGGGGTGGCGGATGGTGGCCCGTTGGG
>CAXGVD010000001.1:0-36683 GCA_964012695.1 uncultured Opitutia bacterium | reverse complement strand
GTTTCGCCAGGCGGCCCGAAGCATCGTGGGGGAGGAGGATTACCGGGAGGTGTACGTCAAGGCGGGTTTCGCGACTTGCGAGGAGCGGGACGTGAAGGGGCTTTACGCCAAGGCTCGGGCGGGAGAGATAGCGGACTTTACTGGCAGGCAGTCCGCTTTCGAGGAACCGGTTTCCCCGTGGCTGGTGGTGGATACGGAGGGAGCGGCGCCGGAACATTCCGTCGATTTGCTCTTTCGCGAAGCACTCCCCTTGGTGCAAGGAGTGGACTGAATCTGTTTTTTCAAGGCGTCATCAACTTTCTCATGCTCGCGTACAACGTAACCCATCTCAAGCAATTGGAGTCCGAGGCAATCTTCGTGCTTCGCGAAACGGCGGCTCAGTTCGAACGGCCCGTCCTGCTTTTCTCCGGCGGCAAGGACTCCATCGTCATGGCTCACTTGGCGGCCAAGGCCTTCGCCCCCGCGAGGGTCCCGTTTCCCTTCGCTCACGTGGACACGGGGCATAATTTTCCCGAGACCATCGAGTATCGGGACCGCTTTGTGGAAAAGCTGGGCGTGGAGCTGGTGGTGGGGTTGGTGCAGGACTCCATCGACCGTGGGGCGGCCCGCGAGGAGACGGGACCGAATGCCAGTCGAAACGCACTCCAGTCCGTCACCTTGCTGGAGACTATCGAGAAGGGCCGGTACGACGCCTGTCTTGGCGGCGGACGTCGGGACGAGGAAAAGGCACGGGCGAAGGAGAGGTTCTTTTCTCATCGCGACGCCTTCGGGCAGTGGGATCCCAAGAACCAACGGCCTGAGCTGTGGAACTTGTTCAACGGACGCATGGCTCCCGGCGAGAACTTCCGGGTGTTTCCGCTTAGCAACTGGACGGAGATGGACGTGTGGCAGTACGCCCGGGCCGAGGGCATCGATTTGCCAAGCCTGTACTTCGCCCACGAGCGCGAGGTGGTGGAGCGGCAAGGTTCCCTCTTGGCGGTCACTGAATTCATCACCTTACAGGAGGGGGAGACGGTGACCACGGAGATCGTGCGCTTCCGTACCATTGGGGACGCCACCTGCACAGGGGCGGTTCGCTCGGAAGCTTCCTCTCTTGACGATGTGATTCGCGAGGTTGCGGCCTCCCGCGTGACAGAACGCGGAGCCAGGGCGGACGACCAGCGCTCCGAAGCCGCAATGGAGGACAGAAAGAAGCAAGGCTACTTCTAGATCTCCGCCCCTCTTTCCCCTTTTTCTTTTCTTCATCCAACGCCTTTTCCCAATGAGCGACGAAGACAGCAACTACATGGACATGGACCTCCTCCGCTTCACCACGGCGGGGAGCGTGGACGATGGCAAGAGCACTTTGATAGGGCGCCTCTTTCACGACACCAAGTCAATTTTCGAGGACCAGCTCGAAGCCATCGAGCGCAGCAGCAAGCAGCGCGGCGACGACAACGTGAACCTAGCTCTCCTCACGGACGGCCTCCGGGCCGAACGCGAGCAGGGCATCACAATCGACGTGGCCTACCGCTACTTCGCCACCCCCAAGCGCAAGTTCATCATCGCGGACACCCCCGGACACGTTCAGTACACTCGCAACATGGTGACTGGGGCCTCCACCGCCAACCTTGCTCTCATCCTCGTGGACGCTCGCAACGGAGTGGTGGAGCAGACCCGCCGCCACGCCTTCATCGCAGACCTTCTTGGTATCAAGCACGTGGCCCTCTGCATCAACAAGATGGACCTCGTGGGCTATGACCAAGGGGCTTACGACAAAGTGCTCAAGGAGTTCGCCGACTTCGCCTCCCGCCTGGAGAACGTGACCGAGCTGACCTTCATCCCCATCAGCGCCCTGAAGGGAGACAACGTTGTGGATCGCTCCGAGAACATGCCTTGGTATAAGGGGTCGCCGCTACTCTATCACTTGGAGACCGTGTACGTTGGTTCCGACGCCAACCATGTCGATGCCCGTTTCCCCGTGCAGTGGGTCGTGCGTCCCCATTCCGACGAGCACCACGACTTCAGGGGTTTCTCGGGTCGGGTGGCCGGGGGTGTCTTCAAGCCCGGAGACGAAGTGACGGTGCTGCCCTCCGGTTTCTCCACCCGCATCAAGAAGATTTACCAGGGGGAGGTTGAGCTGGAGGAAGCCTTTCACCCTATGTCCGTTACCATGACCTTGGAGGACGAGATAGACGTGAGCAGGGGTGACATGCTCGTTAAGCCCAACAACCAGCCCAAAGTCGAGCAGGACCTGGACGCCATGCTTTGCTGGTTTTCCTCCACCAAGAAACTTGCGGTCGGGGCCAAGTGCGTCCTGCGGCACACCACCAAGGAGGCTCAGGCCATCGTCACGGAAATCCGCTACAAGGTGGATGTGAACACCCTTCACAAGGTGGAAGGCGAGCCCGAGTTCGGGATGAACGAGATTGGGCGCGTCGCCCTGCGGTCCTCCAACCCGCTCTTCTTCGATACCTACCGCCGCAACCGCAACACGGGCAGCTTCATCCTCGTGGACCCTTTCAGCAACGAGACCCTTGCCGCCGGCATGTTGCGCTGAGGGCGAAGGCCGAATTTTTCAGCTCGCCGAAAACCGTTATCGCCGCCGTGACTTTTCCCGACGTCCTTCCCGACAAGCTGCGTGAGCTTGGCCTGCGCCTACTGGACCAACGGGCCGCCCGCTTTATAGTGCCGCCGCAAGGGGAGGGGAGCGGCTATTGGTTCGGCGGCGGAAACCTCCTGCAAGAGCCGGGCGGCGACCTTTTACTTTGCGGCCGATACCGCAACCCCGGTGACGCCCGCACGGGCGTGGGAGCGGGTGAGCGCGGGCTGGAATTTGCGGTCTTCCGAGCTTCAGACCCGGGAGGCGAATTCGAGAAAATCGTATCGTTCTCCAAGGCCGACCTGTCGAGCGAGGATGCTCCCGTGGTCTCCATCGAAGGCGGTTGCCTGTTGCCCGCGCCACCCCGAAACGGAGCCGAGTCCGGCGCACTGGAACTCTACGTGTCCACGGAAAAAGGTGTTCCTTACCCCAAGAGTCTCATACACTTTCAAAAACCGGGTGCGGGAGTCTGGAGTATTGATCGCCTCACCGCTCCGAGCGGGGACCCCGCCGAGCTTTCAGGACTCGCTCACGAGCCCGTTCTCGCCTCCACCACAGGCGGTTCCCTTCACCTCAAGGACCCAGTGGCCTTCCGCGACGCCGGCGGAAACACCCAACTCCTTTTCTGCTCCCATCCCTTCACTTGGGCCAGTTCCAATACTGGCCTGGCCACGCGGGAAGCCGGTTCGTCTGGGGCGGGGGACTTCGAACTCGTCACCTCCGACGAGGTGTTGCCGCGAGGGCCCAGTTGGGACGTTGCTTGCTCGCGCGTCACCGAACGTCTGGCCTTGCCTCGTGCGGGCATCCTGGCCGATCTGCCGCCCGCGTCTCTCTATTTCTACGATGGGGCCGAATGCCTCCGTCCGCTGGAGCAGAACTCCAAGGCGGCTCGCCGTCCTCGCGGTTACTCCTGCGAGGAGCTGGGTGGCTTGGCTTGGGGCTTCGACGAGGAGTTTCCCAAAATGCACCGCCTTTCTGCCGACTTTCCGCTCTTCCTTTCCCCTCATGCCACAGGGTGCAGTCGCTACGTGTCCGCCCTGTTCATTGGGGACGGCTCGCTTGTCGCGGCTTGGCAACAGGCGGACGAAGCCGGCTCACAGCCCCTCGTGTCCCACCGTCTGCCCGCCGAGGAAGTGGCGAGGATTCTAGCGGCCTAGCGAGGGCGGAGCGGAAAACTTTCGTTATTGAGTTATCCGGGCCGAAGCCGCGTTCTGATTGGAGAAACCGAGGTCCACGTTTGAAGAAACGCGACTACGGTTTGGATTTGCATGGTGGCGGCTACTCCCAGGAGTAGGTGAGGCGGAGGTAGTACTTGAGGTCCAGGCCCTTGTTACCTGGGGCAGGTGAACTGACGTAGGAATTACTGAGGCCGGAACTGAGCTTCCAGGGGGACTTTTTGCCGAGAGGGACGACGAGGGCGGTTTCCTGGGTTAGGAGGTAGTCGGAGAATTCGTCGAAGGCGGGCACGTAGGTGACGTCGCTTTGAAGGGAGAGGAATTCGGAGAATTCGCGAGAGTGTTCGATGCCGAAGTCGATGGCGGGGTCGTCGAGGTCGCCGAGCGCGGCGGCTTCGTAGGCTTCGTAGCGGAAGGCGGCTCCGGCTCGCAGGGAGAGGGAGCGGTTTTCGGTTTTGTGGAAAAGGTACTTGAGGCCGGTGGCGGCGGTGGCCCGAAGGTCGATTTCTTCGAGGCGGTCGGTTTCGAGATCGGTTTTGGCGTACCAGGCTAGCTTATTGCTGAAGCGGTTGTCGTACTCTGCGCCGGTTTTGGTTTCGTCCAAGATGGTGAGGCTTTCCTTGTGGCTTTTGTTGTAGGAGAGGTAGAGATCGGCACCGTGCTTTTTATTGCGGTAGGAGGAGTCGAGGCGAAAGCCGAGGCCGAAGTCCTCGGTGTTGCCGGAGGCGCCGGAGAGGTTGAAGCCGAGGGCGTTCGTCCACTTCATCCGGCGGGTTTCGGCGAGTTTCGCTTCGGCGAGAAGGAGTGGGTCTTCTTCGGGGACTCGCCAGAGGTGGCGTACGGTGGCGAGGGCCACGGCGGTGGGAGGAGCGCCTACGTTCAGTTCGCCAGGGGCGGGGGCGGGCGCGAGGAGGCCGGTGAGGGTACGATTGTCGTCGAGACGGAGGCGGGCTGATTCATCGGTCTGGATGGAGGTGACGTTGGTTATGGGGAGACGGAGGTCGCCGGCGTAAGTGGTGGAGAGGGTGAGGTTTCCGTCTACGGAGATGGAGAGGATTTCGCCTTGGAGGCGGGAGCCATCGGTGGTGACTACTAGGTCCGCCCGCAGGAGGACGGAAGCGAGGAAAAGGAGGAGCGGGAAGAGGTGGCGAAGAGGCGTCATGAGAGGAGCCTGGTTCAGCCGGGGGGCCATGAGAGTTTGCGTCCGCCTAGTACATGAATGTGAAGGTGTGGAACGGATTCGCCGCCGGCGGGGCCGTTGTTTATGACGAGGCGGAATCCGTCGTCGAGCTGTTCTTGTTCGGCGACTTTGCGGGCGACTAGGAGGAGGTGGCCGAGAAGAGGGCCGTCTTCTTCTTCCGCCTCGTCTATGCGAAGGACAAGTTTCTTTGGGATGACTAGGAGATGGGCGGGGGCCTGAGGGTTGACGTCGCGGATGGCGATGCACTGGTCGTCCTCGTGGAGGACGTCGGCGGGGATTTCCCGGTCGATGATTTTTTGGAAGACGGTCATGATGTAGTCGGCGAAGGTGGCTTCATTTGGCGGACCAGGTCCGTAGAGAGGTGAGCCAGAAGTGTTCGAGGGCGGTTTCTTCCTTGAGGTTGAGTTCGAGCAGGCGGGTCACTTGTTCGAGGGTTTCGATTACGCGGGCGAGCTTGCGGCCGGGGAGGGGGAGATTCCGCCGGGTGGAGGTTTGGACCGCGAAGTCGCGCGTTTTTTCTTCAAGGAGGGTAAGGAGTTTGACTCGGGCGCCTCGGCGAACGCCAGTCTCCATGGCGTCGAGTTCCTTGTCGCTCAGACCTTGCGGGAGGGAGGCCTTGCGGATTTTCCAAGCGTCGGTGGCCATGCGGGCGAGGATGTTTTGGAGGCGAAGGATGAGGGCGTTTGCGGCGAATACGGGGGCTGTGCGGTCGCGTCGGATGGCATCTCGGTCGGAGGCGAGGTTTAGCCAGTCGGCGTAGGCGTCCAGCCATTGGAGCCACTCGGGATCGTCGAGGGTGGGGCCGTGGTCATCGACGCGGGCTTGGAGGCAACGGCTGCGGATGGTGGCGAGGAGGGAGTAGGGGCGGGTGGAGAGAAGGAGGATGAAGGTGCCTGAGGGGGGTTCCTCCAAGGTCTTGAGGAAGGCGTTGGAGGCCTCCTTCTTCATCCGGTCGGCTTCGTGGACGAGGGCAATTTTGTGGGGACCTTGGTTGGCGGTACGGTGGAGGTCGGCGAGGAGGGTGCGGGTGGGTCCCACTTCTATCCGGCGGGTCTTGCCCGTGGGGCGGAGGTGGAAGAGGTCGGGGTGCTCTTCGGCACTTTCGGGCATGGAGAGAACGAGGCGGCAGAGGCGAAGGGCGGCGCCTTCGAGGGCGTCGAGGTTTTTGCCGCGCAGGAGGATGGCGTGGTGGAGGCGGCCGTTTGAGAAGTCGGCCTCGAGGGTGTCGAGGTCGCCTTGGGCGTTACCGGCCGGATCGCTCACTTCAATTGTTGCGCGTTGGAGAACGTTTCAATCGTCCGCGAAGAAGCGGGCGTGGATTTCGTTCCAGACTTCCATCTCGACTTCATCGGGTTCGGCTTCCCCGTCCACCACGAAGAAGCGGTCTGGCAGGGAGCGGGCGAGGTGCAAGTAGCCGTCGCGCACCTTGCCGTAGAACTGGACGTTTTCCTGTTCCATGCGGTCGGGCATGTCGGAGACGCGGTGCTTGATGCGTTCTAGACCGACTTCGGCGGGGACGTCGAGGATGACGGTTAGGTCGGGAATGATGTCGCCGACGGCGAAGTTGTTGATTTGGGTGACCGGGTCCTCGGCGATTTGTCGGGCCACGCCTTGGTAAACGGTGGTGGAGTCGAGGAAGCGGTCGCAGAGGACAATTTTTCCTTCGGTCACGGCAGGGAGAATGAGTTCGCGGACGAGTTGAGCTCTGGAGGCGGCAAAGAGTAGAAGCTCGGCCTCGGGGCACATGGCCTCGTTGGTTTCGGCGTGCATGAGGAGGTGACGTATGTCCTCACCGATGCGGGTGCCGCCGGGCTCGCGGGTGACGACGACGTCGCGGTGATCGATTTCTTCGAGGCGGTCGGCGAGGCGGCGGATTTGGGTGGACTTGCCGCAACCTTCGGAACCTTCGAAGGAGATGAGAATGCCTTTTTCGTGACTCATGATTCTTGGGAAACTTCTCGTAGGAGGCCCACGACTTGCGAGGGGGAGGGACTTTGGGCGGAGCGCACGTAGTGGCCGGATGTGCAGGTGGCGAGGGTGAGGCAACTACGGGGCGAGAACCCGCAGAGGCGGGCGGCGCAGAAGCCGGCGTTAAAGTGATCGCCCGCCCCGGTGGTGATTTTGGGTTCGGCCACGTAGGGTCCCGGAGCCCACCAACTATCGTCCTTGGTGGCGCAGGCGGCGGAGGCCACGGGATGGACCACGACGCAGGCCAGTTCCAGTTCGCGGCGGACATCCTCCGCCATCTTGCGAAGGCCGGTCTCTTGGTCGTCCCGCTGTTCCAGCCCGAGCACTTCGGTGACTTGGAGGGCTTCGTTATAGTTGAGGCCGAGGGTGACCTCTGCGTGGGCCTGATAGCGCGAGAAGACTCGCATGACGCCGAGCAGGTCCTCGCGGGAACGCTTGGCGGGGTCGGCCAGGTCGAAGAAGAACTGGCGGGTGTCCCGTGGCGGGAGGTTGGGCATGACCTTGTCTAGAATCTCGACAAGGACCGAGGTCATTTTCGGAATCATCGTCCAGTTGACGATAGAGACGAGGTCTGCCTTGGCCAGCATGTCGATGAACTTGCCCTCGCCACAGACTTCGAGAATGCGGGCGTAATCCACCTCGTCGAGACTCTTCATGTTGCCGAACATGAGCTTGCCGTCCTTGAATTCCAAGGCGGTGGTGATGCCTGGGTCGGCCAAGGTGACTGCCTCCGTTTTGGCCACGAAGTCGTTGAACACGGGGTGAGGTTCAGGACGGCCCAAGGCACCCACATATCGGACGTCCAGCCCGAGTGCGAGGAGGGCGTTGGCCATTATCGGGCCGTTGCCGCCCAGCTTGTCGAAACGCGAGTACAGCTCGACGTTGGCGCTTTTACCCGCCGCTGCGGATATGCGCTCGCCGAGTTCGGCGATGGTGTCGATTGGGTCGAAGTTTTCCCCCATGCCGTGCCTTTGATCCACGGGCGTGACGATTTTATCGACGAATCCGTCCAGCCCCACCACGGCGTGACGACCCGTGAAGGCGAAGTTCCTTTCTTCCGTTTCCTTAAGTGTTTCGGAGGCGTTTTCCATTCCCCCACCCACTAGGACGCGAGACCCCGTTCCGCAAACCTAAACGAATCTCGAGAAGGGGAAGAGACGCTTTATCGTTGCCTTTGGGGGCTGGGCGCGTTGAACGAAGAGCCGTTGGTGGTTGTAGCAAGAAACGACAAATGGGAAGACTAATGGAAGAAATCGTTTTTTCGAATGGGTTGGAGGCTTTGGGAGTTCTGAACTATTTCTGGGACTCGAACATGGCGGGGAAGGTTGTCATCTTCCTCCTCTTCGGGCTTAGCATTTACGCTTGGGCGGTCATCGCCCAAAAGTATTCCGAGCTGAATCGGCTTCGGAAACTCAATGACCGGCACGAGAAGAAGATCAACGAACTCCCCGGCCTCCTTCACTATGACGACGCCCTCTTCAAGGGCGAGGGCAGTCCCTACCTCCGCTTGGTGTCTAAGGCGATAGAGGCCTACCGTCGGCACGAACGTTCCGGCTCTGACAACAGGGCGGCCCGCATCGGCCAAGTGGAAAACGCCATAAGACGTACCTTGTCCGAGCTGACCGACCGCTACGAGGACAAGATGATCTATCTCGCCACAATCGTTTCCGGGGCGCCTTTTCTCGGCCTGCTCGGCACTGTATGGGGCGTCATGGACGCCTTCGGCAGCATGGAGAAGGGAGGAGCCTCCATCGAGCAACTCGCCCCCGGCGTTTCCGGTGCCCTGCTTACCACCGTGGCCGCCCTTATAGTAGCGATCCCAACCGTCTTCATTTACAACTTCCTTCTCCGCACAACCAAGAGCGAGATGACCAAGCTCGAAAACTTCGCCAGCATCGTCGCGGACCGTATCGAGATGGATTCCGAGGACTAACTCGGACCGTCTGCCGTACTGCAAACCCATCCGTGTTATGGCCCGTGACTTCAAGAGAGCCCAAAAGCTCGAGGCTATTTCCGAGCTCAACATCACCCCGCTAATCGACCTCGCATTCGCCCTCCTCATCATCTTCATGATCACCACTCCAGTAATCGAGCAGTACAACCGCATCGAACTGCCCGACCAAAGCCCCTCCGCTGAGCAACCCCCCAAGCAACTGGACGACAAAACCGTGACCATAGACGAAACCGGCGCCTATAATTGGAACGCCGATCCTGTATCCAAGGACCGGCTCGAAGCCTTTCTGGACGAGGCCGCCGCTCTTCCCTTCGCCGAACAGCCAACTATTCACGTCCGGGCGGACAAGAACTTGCCCTATCAAAAGGTCATCGACGTGGTGGACATGCTCAAGACCCGCAACCTTACCAAGCTGAGCCTCGACACCCGGGGCGGTTGACGAGAGCGAGTGCTCAATCCACCTCTCCGAGCCATTCGGGGCGCTCGAAGAAGAGGGGGCCGCGGGGTGTGCGGAGAACCTCCTTTACCAGGATTTGATATGCCTTGGCGGGCGTGCCGTAGGTGAAGGTGAGGAGGAGATTCAGGCGGGGGTTCGGCTTGTCCTGGTCGTCGGCGTTCGTCACGATGACGGGCCCGCCCGCTCCCTTGCGGTCGGGGCAAAAATAGTGAAGGCGGGTAGGAGCGGCGGAGTCCAGCAGGGCCACGATGTCTCCGGAGCCTGTTCCGTTTCGAAGGATGCCTGCGTCGAACTGGCTCTCGGAATCATCCGGAGAGGAACCAATCATGAAGGCGTGCCCGTAAGCGCGCTTGTCCAGCCTGAGCCGATACTTCAGGCCGCGTTCCAGCCAGAGGGCCCGGGAGGACGTCGGGCCGGAACCGAACGAGTCGGTCCGGGCTTCGAAGCGTCCTCGGGCGAAGCTGACGTTGAGGAGGACGGCCACCTCCGTGAGGCGGGCCGTCTCCCACTGCAAGCCCTCGTTTTCGGCGGCGGCGAGGATGGGCCTGAAGGCTTGGTCCCGAACTCGTTCCGCCGGTTGCTCCAGCAGGTGCCGCCAATGCTTGCGCCAATTCTTCCGGAAGGCATGTTCCCAAGGTTCGGTGTTGCCTGCACGGAGGGCTTCGTTGAGGGCATCGTTCTTGATGCGGCCTACGAAGCTCAACTCGTTCTTCTCGGGGTTGCTTTGCCACTCACGGATTAGGTCCCGCTGTTCTTGGGTGAGTTCGTCCAGTGGAACGTGGGGCGTGCGGCCGTCCTCGGTTTCGAGGATGACCGTGTCTGCTGCCTCGTCCAGTTGCAGTATGGTGGTGTGTATGGTGGGCCCAAGGAGGGTGCGGAACTGGTCTTCGGAGAGGGAGAACAGGGATAGGCTGCGGAAGGCCCTGAAGTCCCGTGCTTTGAAGGAGGCGAACACATCTTCGCCTAAGCGTTCCACGGGGTGGGCTTCCGTCCGAAAAGAGGAGCTGGCACCGAGGGTGCCTAGAAGCAAGAGCGTCGCGCTGCGAAACGTCATGCCCGTGAAGTTAGGGAGATGACGCCCCTCAGACAAGTTCGAAGATGCTCTTGGGTCGGCCCGTCCTGACTTTTGTTTTAAGCGAACCGATTCCGTCAGTGGAGACCTTCTGCTTAGTGGGCCCGGCCCCTCTATTGCAGGTTTGATTAGCTTGCGGAGAGAGTCGGCAATGTCTCTTTGAATGTGAGGGTCGAAGGGGTCGGGCTTCATCGGCCAAGACGAAGCTTGAATTCCTCGAAACTGACGTCTTGAACCTCGCCTTCTTTCAGTTGCCTGTCCCTTTCGTGAACTAATTGGTCTGACACCTAATAGTCGGAAGGCCAAAGTGAGGCACTCGGCCGCAAGCGCAATTTCAACAATCAAGCTTTTGTAACGAGCGCGGCGGTCAAATAGGGGAAAATGCACTACTTGTGTCGTAGCAGTCGGCCTCACCGGACTGGGTCAATGCGGTTAGCCGTCCCTTTATCTTTCCAGCAGAAGCCGGTCGCCTTCTTCCTTTACGAGGAAAGTTTTTACCGAGGCGTCGAACTCCGGGCATTCTCCCGTGGCCAGCTCGAAGCGCCAGGCGTGCAGGGGGCAGGTGACGCAACCGTCCTCCAGGTCGCCTTCGGCAAGGGATGCTCCCGCGTGGGGGCAGGTGTCGTCGATGGCGTGGAGGGTGCCTTCCGCGTTCCTGAAAACGGCGATGGTTTCGCCCTCCACCTCGTAGGCCCGGCCTTGGCCGGAGGCGAGGTCAGCGGCGGGGCCGAGGTCATGTGTGTTCGACATAGGGCCGAAGCATCTGGAAATGCGGCAAAAAAGCGAGGCTTTGTTCCTCCGGAGCGACTTGACCAATCCGGATGCGCTGAAAAACGTGCCGGTCCGATTTACGCGATTTTGCGTGAGTGTTTTGAACTGTTGATGAATCTGGTGGGGGCGTTTGAGGCTATCTTTTAGCCAATCACACATCGGGTTTGGGATTGGTTCGCGATTTGCTAGTTCTTTTTCGTAACCTTTTCTCAAACTTGTTTTCATGAAACGAAATCGACCCTTAGACACTCGGCAGCTTCAAGTCTTCGAAATGTTGGCCGACACGGGCAGCTTCACGGCGGCGGCCAAAAAGATGTTTCTTACCCAGTCGGCGGTGAGTCACTCGATGAAGTCACTGGAGGAAGACTTGGCGTGCTCCCTGTTCCTCAGACAGGGAAAGAAGGCGACGCTAACGGAGGCGGGGGAACGATTGTTGGAAGTGGCTCGTCCTGTCTTGCGCAGTATGGAGGAGGCGCGTGCTGAGCTGGATGGCTTCGATCGCTACGGCTCGGGACGGTTGCGTTTGGGGGCGAGTGCCAAAAGCTGCCAATTCCTGTTGCCCCCTATCCTGCGTCGCTTTCGTGAGGAGTTTCCGCGTTGTCGTTTCGAGGTGAAGAGCGCGGATACCCCGCGTTGCTTGGAAATGTTGCGTGAAAACGAGGTAGACCTGTCCATCACCTTGGAGCCGGACAAGACGGCGGAAGTGAAGTTCGTGCCGTGGTTCAGCGACGAGTTGCGTGTCGTAGTCCCTCCGTCTCATCCTTGGGCGGAAAAGGGGTGGATGAATCGGGAGGATCTACACGAACAGAACTTCATCCTGTACAACAAGGGAAGCTATACCTTCCGCCTAATCATGGAGTACTTGAAGGGGGAGGGCGTTCGGCTTTCCTCTTTCATGGAATTGAGTAGCGTGGAGGCCACCAAGGAACTGATCAAAGTGGGAGTGGGCATTGGCATTCTCGCCACTTGGGCGGTGGAGAAGGAAGTGGAAGCGGGGGAGTTGGTCATTGTCCGTCCGGCCCGACGCAAGCTTGCCCGGGTTTGGGGTTTGAGTGCAGCCAAGGGCAGAAAGTTGAACGAGGCGGAACTGGCCTTTACCCGAATCGGAGAAGAGGTGGGGTGCAAGTGGATGGTGAACCGCGAGACTTAGTTCGCCCGCAAGAAACTGCGAGGTTGAACCGTTTGTCCACTTGAGGGCAGGGTTTTGAAAAGCAACTGCGGGGGGCCTTAAAATACTTCCCCAATGTTGACGTTGAGGAACGGGCCGGCTAACTATTTCGTCGATGAAAGAGAAGACGGTTTTTCATCTGCTTGTCTGGACGGCGCTTATGTTTTGCGCTGTTACTTGCGGCGGATGTGTGAAATCGCCAAGCTCCGGATCGGTCCTGGAGGCGAGGGAGTATCCGACCCGCTTTTTCCTCGACCCCGCCGCTGACGTTCTTGGGGTGGAGGACGGCTCCACCCTGTTGGTGAACCTACCCGGTGTGCATCCCCTGCTCGGGCGGCAAGTGCCCGTTCGGGTCAGGGGAGTGGAGGCTCCGAGATTGCCACCTGCCGACCCTGTTCGTCTCGACGATGGCATCAAGGCTTGGGACAGGATGCGCCGGTTGATGGAAGGCGCCCGAACGGTGGAGCTGCGAATGTTGGAGCGCGACGGCTCCTCCTTCGCCATTCTCGCGGACCTGTACGTGGACGGAGTCCGCATTGTCGGCAACCCGTCCGGTTCGCGTTGAGGCCCGACTTTCTTCTGGCGTCTGGGTTGACTTGTGCGGGGCCCGTTTTACTTTAAACGGATGAAATGGTTTTTGAGCCACTTGTTTCGACACAGTCGAACCATCCTGTCGGTCGGTCTTCTTGTCCTCGCTCGGGTTACGGTGGCCCAGACTGATCCATCCGTTCCTTTCCCCTCTCTCGTTATCGAAAAAATGGAGCCGAAGACTGGATATGTGCAAGTCGTTGCGCCGCCGGGAGTGACCGTGTTTCTGGACGGAGACTTCAAGGGAAAGACCACGGCGGACTTCGGAGGCTTGATCATAGAAGGTGTTACTGCAGGCACCCGCAAGCTGAAGGCCGTTTCCTCCGGCCTCAGTCCCAAGGAGACGGAAATGCTGGTGGCGCCCGGCGCCGTTGTCAAGTGGGTGGTGGGCGGCTTCGTCCCGCGCATCAACGTGGCGGAGTCCGGAGATGTGCGGGAGGGTGGCATTCAGGCCCTTGGCTCGCTGGTGATCCGCTCCCTGCCCATCGAGGTCGGGGTCTCCATTCCAGCTCTGGATCTGGACCTCTCCAAGAGCAAGGACAAGATGATGATGACGCCCGTGCCCGCCGGCGAGTATCAAGCCATCTTCACCTCGGGGAACCGCAGGGTAGAAGGCAAGTTCGTCGTCTTAGAGAAACGGGAAACGGAGGTCTTCGTCGATTTTCTCGTAGGCAAGGTGATCGACCTCTCCGCCGAGCAAAGGCGGCTCCTCGACGAGCGCATGAAACTCGCCGAGGCTAGCCAAAAGCAGGAGGAGGCCGACCGCAAAGCCAAGGAGGAGGAAACCCGCATGGCGGCGGAAGAGAAACGAATCGCCGCGGAAAAGGAGGTCAACGCTACCAAGGGGCGCCTGGCGGAAGCCATGCAGCGCAATTTCTCGCTCAAGCGACCGTGGACCGTACCCTCCATCGGGGCCGAAATGCTTTGGTGTCCGCCCGGAACCTTTCAACGAGGAAGCCCGCCGGACGAGAAGGGTAGGGAGCCCGACGAAACCCTTCACCCCGTCGCGCTCACCAGAGGCTTCTGGCTCGGTAAATACGAACTGACCCAAGAACAATGGGCTGGCGTCGCGGAAACCTCTCCGAGCCTGATCAAAGGCCCCAAGCGGCCCGTGGAAAACGTTTCCTGGGAGGAAGCCCGGCTCTTTTGCGTCAAGCTTACGGAAATGGAACGAAAGGAAGGACGAGTGCCCGAAGGCTGGGCCTACGCCCTCCCCACCGAAGCCCAGTGGGAATACGCGTGCCGGGGCGGCACCCGCACAGCCTTTGCCTTTGGTGACGGTCTTTCCCCGCAGGACGCCCATTTCGGCGTGAGCAAGCAGGAAACGGTGGCGGTCGGAGGCTTTCGGCCCAACGCCCGGGGCTTTCACGACATGCACGGCAATGTCTTCGAGTGGTGCGCGGACTGGTATGGAAACTACCCCGTCACCTCCGTTGTGGACCCAACCGGCCCGCCTGCCGGCGTTTCTCGGGTAAGACGCGGAGGCGCCGCCTTTTTCGATGCCGGGGCCGCCCGCTCCGCCAACCGCCACGCCTATGGTCCCGACCGCCGCCTCTTCTCCATCGGTTTTCGCCTCAGCTTCCGTCCCGTGATCGAAGCACCGGAGTCGTGAGCCATCCTCTTGTAAAGAAACATTGCCCCTTTTGGGAACCGCGGCATCTTCATGCGTTGCGGTTTTTTCTCTTTCGCGAGTGGAGGAGTCGGCGTCGATTAGGTATAGGTCCCCGCCGCTGTCGAAATCCATCTCGCCGGTGAGCTCCAGCCAGACGGGAGGTTCCGATTCCTGATCCTCTGCATCGCCGAGGACGAACGTTAGGGGAAGTCCTGTCGGGGCGTCGAGTCTTCTTCACGAGCGGAGGAAGAGTGCTTTCCGGAGTTGCCCCCGCGCTTGTGGGGCCGGTAGCGTTGGGGCGTTGATGAAAACCTTCGCTCGTTTTACGTCCCTACTCGCTTGGGTTGCGTCTTGGCTCTTGGCCGCTTCTCCTTTCCTGTCCGGGCAGGAACGCTCCCGCAAGGGAGACCCTCGCAAGTACGCTCTCGCTCCCGTGGCCAAGGCGGAGGCCACTCCCCCGCCCAGCATGGAGGCCCGCCGCTTGGGGCCTGACAAGCTGGTCGACGGCAAACTACCCGAGGACGGTTGGCGCTCCACCTGGACCGTCTGGCACAAAAGCAACCCCACCCTTACCTTCGACCTCGGCTCTGATCTCAGCATAGGCGTCATACGCGTGTACTTCGAGGCTTGGGACCGTTCCGACGAACTTGCCAAGGTGAAGGTGGAGGTCAGTCGGGATGGCGTAAACTACGTCGACTTCAACGAGTACGCCGGCTTCACCGCCGAACGCGGCAAGGGAACTTGGGCGGAAATGGACCTGCGCGAAGTAAAGGCCCGTTACTTCCGCCTCACCCCGAGCTACCAAGGCTGGGGCGTGATTTGGGGAGAGGTCGAATTCTGGGAAATTAAGTGACCGAACACGGAGAAGCCGCAACGTGATAACCTTCGCTACCGCCTACATGCGCGATCCGGCCGTCTGACTTTTTTTCTCGCCCGTCACCATCACCGTAAAGCACCCGCGCGACCATGTCCGAGTCAAACCTCCTCCTTCGAACCACCCCGTTTTTCTGTGCCGCCCTCCTTTTTCTCGCCGCTTGTGGCGGTGGTGGAGAAGGCGGTGAGAACGCTGGCCAAGACGGCCTCCCGCAACCCGCTCCCGCGGATGTAGGTAAGCCTGGCGACACCGTCGTCATCGAGCGCGAGGTCAACGGCACCTCCGTCACCTGTGCCCGTGTTTATCACGTGGACGTCAACGACTGGCCTCCTGAAGGTTACCCCGTAGGCGCCTCCGGTTTCTACCGCTACGAAAGCGAAGGAATCTACCTCGGCCCCACCGATGGTCGGCTCCCTGACGGGACCCCCACCGGCTTCCGTCTCACCCGTGAAGGCTACGAGGGTTCCTGGACGCTCATGTCCACCGCAGGCCCCGGCGGAGACGCCCAAGGCTACCCTTGGGATAACCAGCGAAGCCCCACCGACTGCCCTGACGGCAACTCCACCTGGAATAACGGCGCCAAGGTTGCCGCACACTGAGTTTCAGCCTTTTGCCCGACCCCGTCCCGCAAGGCGGGCTATTTGCCGCTTTGTTGCCGGATAACCTCTTCGAGCTGATTGGTGTGGTCTTTGACGCGCTTGAGTTCCCAAATGAGGAAAACGTTCAAGAGCATGGAGGCGGAAAGGACGACGACGAGCTTGAGCTTGAGTTTGGGCTTCATGGCGCGGAATAGGTGGGGACGATGCCTCGTAGCTGATGCCGAGGGGGACTCAAAGTAAAGCTGATTCGCGTAGTTGAGCTTGCCGGTCGGCGATGGTTCCGGACTGTGTTGCGTCATGTCGGCGTTTGAAAAAACCTTCAAGTGGGCAGTGAACCTGTTTCCGCTGTGGTCCGTTCTCGTGGCGGTGGTGGCTTTGCGTTGGCCCACCGTCTTCTTGTGGTACGGCAAGGAGGCCATATCGGTGGGGTTGGGGCTTATCATGTTGGGGATGGGGCTGACGCTTGAGGTGGAGGACTTTCGGCGGGTGGCTCGTCGTCCTGCGGCGGTGGGCCTCGGAGTAGTTTTGCAGTTTGCGGTAATGCCCCTGCTTGGGTGGGGAATCGCTTGGGCGTTCGGCTTGTCGGAGGGTTTTGCGGTGGGCCTGATTCTGGTGGCCTGTTGTCCGGGCGGAACGGCTTCCAACGTAGTCGCCTTTATCGCCAGGGCGGACGTTGCCCTGTCCGTCAGTATGACTGCCGCTTCCACCTTAGCGGCGGTCTTCCTAACCCCTTTCCTTACCCAGTTCTACGCCGGGCAATATGTGCCCGTGGACGCTTGGGGCTTGTTCCGGAGCATCGCTCTTATCGTGATCCTGCCCGTTGCGGCAGGGGTGGCGGTCAACCAGTTCTTTAAAGGCGCGGCGGCCAAGGCGTCGAGCTTCTCGCCCTTCGTCTCCGTGCTCTTCATTTTGCTCATCGTCGGCTCTATCATGGCGGCCAATCGAGACGCCATTCTTGGCTCGGGTGAGGTTTTAGTTCCGGCGGTCGTTTTGCTCCACGTCGTCGGTTTCGCTGCGGGTTACCTGCTCTCGAGTTTGTGCGGTTTCAAGGAATCCATTCGCCGGGCCGCTTCCATCGAGGTGGGCATGCAGAATTCGGGCTTGGGAGCCGCCTTGGCCACCAAGCACTTCGCCTCCCTCCCCATGGCTCCAGTACCCTGCGCCCTCAGCGCCGTTACCCACTGCATATTAGGCAGCATAGCGGCGGGCCTGTGGAGAAGGACGGGGAAGAAAGGTTGAAGTTTTTCCCTTCGGAGGGCTTGACTACCGGTTTTTCTCGCGCGAGCATGTGCGTGTACGCAAGGAGGCGTTTTTCTTTTCAACGTCGTCTGCGGCCTCGCAAGGATGCGAAAGCCCGGTCGCTCCATCGGTTCGAACCATGCTTTCGCCAACGGCTCCGATTTTCGGAAGCCTTGCTCACGCCACGGGCAGGGCCTTGGCGGGCTTGGACCAGTCCCTCAAGCGCACCCTGACCACGGACGGCGCCGAACGCGCCCTGCAGGACGGCGACGGCGGCAAGCACGCCTACGCCGCCAGGCTCGGGAGCTTGAGTCGGAGCAAGCGAGTCGAGTACGAAATTGTGCAGACGGGCCTAAGCTACCTGCAGATTCAAGAAGCTGGCCTGAGAAAGGTGGAGGGCGTCATGGACCGCATGGGTCAACTGGCCGGCTTGGCCGTGGACCCCTCTCTGTCCGCCACCGAACGTACCCTTTACATGGCCGAGTTCGATGACTTGAAGAAAAGCCTGTACAACCTCCAGAACAGCACCTTTCAAGACCACTACCTCTTTCAGGAGAGCGCGGACTTCAGCAGTGGCCTGAACGAGACCAACTTGAACCCTAAGCCGCCCGACACCTACGAGGCCAATGTCTTTTCCGCCGAATTGGGCCGAAACATCAACCGCTGGACCGCCACAAAGGATGTGCGCTATGACCGGGGCAAACTCACATTGCAAGTCAACTCGGGCACGGCGTGGGAACGCTATGCCGTACGGCAGGGAGACGACAACGTTATCTTTGACACGGGCCAATGGAAGACTGCTGGAAGCGCCTACAACCAAGACTTTGACCAGTTCGTCATCGAGTGGTCTCCTGGCGAAGTCACTACTTACAAGTACAGTCATCTGGACTCCGATGCCGACGGGGTGTTCGACAACGAACCTTATCACCTTAACGAAAGCTCCGACGGGTCCTACGTGGAAAATTTCCAAGGCACGCCCATCGCCACGCGCTCGGCACTGAGGGGCGAGACCAACCTGAGCGTAATCGTGGAGTCCAAATCCCTCTTCCAGGTGAGCGCCCTGTACGAGGCGGTCTTGAGCAAGGACGTGATAGAAGTGCCCACGGGGGCCGGTTCGGTCACCATCCAACCCATGCAGTTTTCGACCTTGTACGACGTCTCCGTTGACACGGCCGCAAACGCCTCCAACGCCTCTGCAAAGATCATCGACGAGGTGGAAAACCTCGCCGGCCAGCTAGGGAGCCTAGGGGCGAGCATGAGACAACTGGAACTGGCGGCGGATCACTTGGCCCGACACATGGTGACGAGTTCCCGGAATATGGAACGTCTCGAGGAGCGACTGGTGGATGACATCCTGCGGACCTCCAAGGAGGAAATTCGCCTGCAAGGCAACCTCGCCCTCACTGCTCAGGCTCGCACCCTCAACCGTAACTTGATGACGAAATTGCTCTGAGTCGACGAAGTAACGATGTCGCCCGGAAGTAGCCGCATTTCTTCTAGCGCGGACTTGGAAGCGTACCCGCACCCTTATTTCGCAGGCTCGCCTTCGTTCCAGAAGCCTTCGCGTTGCACTTGGCCGCTTGGAGCGTAGAGGACGCCGGGCCCGTGGTAGCGCCCGCGGTCCCATTGCCCGAGGTAGCGGGAGCCGTCGGCGTAGGTGAAGAGGCCTTGCCCGTGGTAGTCGCCGTCACGGAAGTCGCCGAGGTAGCGGGAGCCGTCTGCGAACAGGTAGGCGCCCTGCCCGTGGGGGCGCCCCGAGAGGAGTTGACCGGCGTAGCGGTCGCCGTTTTCGAAGTCGAGGAAGCCGTCGGTGGATGAAGCGGACTCGGGAGAAGTGGCGTTTGCGCCAGCTGCGCCTAAGGCGGTTCCCTGAAAAGCCGAAGAGCTTTCCGATGATGCGGACGCGCGAGCAGACGGAGTTTCGGGTTTGAGATCCGGGCTTGCGTGGAGGTCTTCGGCGAGGAGAGGGGCGGGAGACTCGACGGACGCGAAGTCCGGTTTGGAGGTGGCGGACCCTGTGCCAGCGGGACCGGCCAGCCGGGGGGGGGAGCCGAAGCGCTCGGGCTTGGCTGGATACAGGTAAGTGCCCCAACCCTCGGGCTTGTCGTCCTTCCAGGAGCCCACGTAGCGCGAGCCGTCCGAGAAGGTGCAGTAACCGTGGCCAGTGCGTTTGCCGTCAGCGAATTCGCCTTGGTAACGTTCGCCGCTTTTCTTGGTGAGGGTGCCCTTCCCGTTGCGTTTGCCCCTTTGGTATTGGCCGAAGTACTTATCTCCGTTCTTGAAGACGTATAGCCCCCAGTGGTGATACTTGCCGTCGTGGAAATAGCCTTCGTAACGTTCCCCGTTGGCGAACTCGTAGGTGCCGTATCCTTGGCGTCTACCGTCGGTGTAGTGTCCGCGGAACCGGTCTCCGTTGGGAAAGACGAAGGAACCGAGCCCGTGGCGCTTTCCGTTCCTGAAGCCGCCCACGTACTTCCCGCCTCCCGCGTAGGTGACTGAGCCTGAGGTGAGGGACGCGGAATCGTTTTCGTCCAACCCCGCACGCTCCCGGGACTCGTCCAACTCGGCCAACGTCCGAGCGAGTTCGGCTTGTTCTTCTTCGGTGGGAGGGCGGCGGGCGGAAGCTGAAATGGATTTGGAAGGGGAGGGCGCCTTGGAACCCTTGCCGCCGGGAGAAGCGGCCGGGCTTGCTTTGAGCGGGGCTGGGGAGCTGGCCTCATTCTTCGCTTCTTCGCCTCCGCCGCAACCGGCCAAGGCGGCGAGCAAGACGCAAAACAAACTGCTCCGAAATACGAACTTCACCAGTTCAAGGAGGCGCGGACGAGCCCGAATGTCAAAGGTGAAGGGGACGACGGGCCTTCTTCTTACGGGTTGCCCCTAATCGGGCGATGCGGATAACTTAGCTGCATGAACGAAACCGACGAGAAGGCCTCCTCCGTGCGGACCGAGGTACGCGTCCGCCGGGCCAACGGGTTTCGTATGCTGGAGATGTACGAGGATGCGGAAGGGGAGCTGAGCCGCATTCGGAACGAGGACCAGTTCGAGGAAGACGTCTTGGCCATGCAAGTGGCCGTGCGGCAGGATGCGAAGAATTGGGAGGGCATGAGGGAGTCTGCCAGAATCCTACGCCGTCGCCGACCCGAAGCCATCGAGTGGTGGATTGCAGATGCCTACGCCACCCGTCGAAGCGATTCCCTCGGGGCCGCTCGGGAAATCCTGTTGGAGGCCGAAACCATCCACGAGAGCGATCCCGGCATCAAGTACAACCTCGCCTGCTACGCCTGCCGCTCGGGCGACATGCAGACCACCATGCGCTACCTCTTGGCCGCCATCGCTCTGGACGAAATATACAAGGGAATGGCTTTCGAGGACGAGGACCTGATCGAAGCCCGCGGTGAGTTGCGCCGGATGGGCTTCGTTAAGGAATCGCCGGAGGAAGACCAAAAGTGAGGTGCCGGGGCTTCACCTTGGTGGAGTTGCTGGTGGTAATCCTCATAATCGGCATCCTCTTCGCCATCGTCTTCGGAAGCTTCAACTTCGTCATGGAGGACCGTGATCGCAGACGCGCTTTGGCCGACATCGCCGTCCTCCGTCAAGGCGTGGAAGAGTACGAGCGGGAACTCGGCCACTACCCCGTCTGTGCCTTGAACTTGTGCGGAGACAACGAAATCCTCTTCATGGCCCTCGCCGGCCTCCACGGAGAAAGACGCCCCCTCTCGCCCCGAAAGAAACCCTTCGTGGACTTTTCCTATTTCAACTTCGACGAAGATAAGTTTGACCCCATCATCCTCAAACTGGAAGAGACCCACGACCCCCGCGCGGACGTAATCACCTTCGTCATGACGGACCTTGCCGAAATGGCCTTCCTCGACCCATGGGGCAACGGTTACGTCTACAAACACTTACGAGAAGATGGACTTCCCGGCTTTCGCCTCTATTCCCTCGGCCCAGACGGAAAGGAAGGCGGAGAATTCGACGAAGATAATGTGGAGTGGACTCCGTCCGCGGACTGAATGTCCGCACTCAACTTGGCGTCACTCTTCTTTCATCGCGTTGAGGCGATCTCTGATTTCTCGGAGGGGGGCGGTTTCTTCCCCTTCGGGGTTTTTGGCGATTAGGAATTCGAGGTCGACTAGGGCTTTATCGAAGCGGCGTTCGCCGTAGTGGACCATGGCCCGCATCGCTCGGAGGTAGATTTCGTCGGGGTCTATGGCGAGTAGGGCGTCGAGATAGCGTAGGCGAGCGGGTGCGTCTCGTTCCTGTTCGGCGATGTTGAGGAGGTTGCGGAGGACGCGCATGATGATGGAGCGCTTGCGGGCGGGGACGAAGTCGGCGTCGGCGAGGCGTGCGCCAGAAAGTTCGGAGGCTTGCTCACGGGTGACGAATTGGCCGCCGAAGGGGTCGATGAGGATTTCCTTGGGTTTGGCGTCGGGTTGTTTTTCGGGGGGTGGTTCGCGGTACATGGCGAGGAAGTGTCCGGGGATGCCGAGGCCGGCGACGGGGAGGTCGAGGCGTTCGGCCAGTTCGATGAAGACGATGGAGAGGGTGATGGGTATGCCTTCGCGGTCGTCCATGACTTCGTTCACATAGCTGTTGGAGCGGTGGTAATAGTCGAGGGTGGAGCCGTGGAAGCCGAGGTCTTCGAACAGGTGCTTGGCGAGGGTGCGGAGTTTGGTTTCGCCGTCGGCTTCGTCGGAGGTGGCGGAGGAGACTTTTGCGGCGATTCGTTGGAGGCGTCGGAGGTAGAGTTCGGTGTCCACGTCTTCGTTGTCGAGGCGGGCGACGAGGAGGGCGGCCCGGAAGAGATCCACGTTTTTTTCGTCCTCGTGGCGGAGGGCTGCGGCGAGTTCTTCGATGACGAGGCGTTCGCGGACGTCGCGGGCAAGGCGTCGGAGGCGCACGGATTCTTTTTCGAGGGCGTTGGCTCGTTGGAGGAGAATGTCCGAAGCGGGTTTACCTATGTTTACGAGCTTGTCCAGGGATCCAGTGGGCAGCTTGTCTGCAGCGGCCAAGGGGCGGGCGAGGCGTTCGGCCTGCTTGACGAGATGGGGCGGGATGTTTGCCGCGGCGAGGGTTTTCCCGAGGCGAAAACGGCGGAACTCGGCGGCGGGAGCTCGGAACTTGCAGAGGCCGACTTGGCCGGAGGCGAGGCCTTTGTCTGTGAGATCGATGACGACTTGGCCGTTCACCGAGCAGGTGAGCTTGCCGTCCTTGCCGATGGAGGCGCGCAGCCTGTTCCACTGGCCCGGTTGGTAGGCGGGGGAGGGGATGGTTTGGAGAATGGTCCAGTTGAAGACGGTGGGTCCGTCGAAGCGGGTTAGGCGAAGGGAGCCATTGGTGGGGTAGAAGCCATAGTGGACTTCTCCGCCGTCGCTGTGGAAGACGAGGCCGGCTGCCCCGCTTTCTTCCTCCAGCTTCACTTCCACCTCCAGCTCGTAGGGTGGGGCAGGGGGCTTGTCCTTGGAGAGGCAGAGCATGCGCCCACCGAAGCCCTTGCCCATGCCGGAGGCGGTTATGATTCCCGCCCTTTGGCGCCAACTGCCGCCAAGGACGGATTCCCATTCGCCGGGGTCAAGTGCTCCAATGGTTAGCCAACGCATCATGGGTACCGGGTTAGGGCTAGCCAGCAGGCGCTTCACCTCGTTGACGGGTACGCCGAAGCCCATGGCGCCGCCCGACTTAATGGCGAGCACCGCCACTACCCGGCCCGACATGTCGAGGGCGGGGCTGCCGCTGCTTCCGGGTTCGATGGGAATGGCCACCTGCACCATGGTCTTGCCGTCGCCCTCTTCCAGTTCGCGCAGGGCCGCCACCACGCCTCGGCTCACGCTTAGGCCGTAGCCGAGGGGATTCCCTAGCGCGAGGATGCCTTGGCCGGGTTTGAGGTCGTCCGAATCACCGAGCGGCAGGACGGGCAGCTTTTTCGAACCGACGTCGATTTTCACTAGGGCCAGGTCCCGTTCCCGGTCCACCGCGAGGATTGTTTCGGGCTCGTAAGTCTTGCCGTCGGCAAAACGAACCCGGAAAGCCCGGTGTTCCCCGATAACGTGGAAGTTGGTCACCACCACCCCGTCCTCGCTAACTACGAAGCCCGTGCCCCGGCCGCCATCGCGGCCCAAACGGTCCACGCTCTCTATGACCGCCACGGAGGGTTTAACCTTGGCGGCGAGTTTCTCGAAGGCGGCTGCCTCCCGCTTCACCGCCTCAGAAAAGAGGGCCTCGGTGTCTTTCTTGATGGTGGCGTTGGTTTCCTTTTCGGCGATGAGGAGACTCGGGAAAAGGAAAAAGAGGACGAGCGAACGCCCCGAACGGCTGTATTTCCGTTTCGTCATGACTTGGGTATCGTTGCCTGTCCCTTCCGAGTCAAGCATCGCGCGCGATTTTGTTAATGAGTTGCGCTCGTGCGAGGGCGCCGGCATTCGTCGTGTTTCTTCCCTTACTGTTGAATTCCTCCACGAATATGAAGACCACCTTCCATTACTCTCGCCGGCAATTCATTGGGGCCGCTTCCACCGCCTTCGGCTTTCAATTCGTTCCCGGTCACGTCTGGGGCGCCAACGAGCGGGTGGCCGTCGCCGGTATCGGTGTGGGCGGCAAGGGCTCCAGCGACGTTTCGGGCGTTGCCGGGGCGGGGGCCGATGTCGTGGCCCTGTGCGACGTGGACGAGAAGCGGGCCGGCGGAACCTTTAAGAAATATCCCAAGGCCAAGCGCTACAAGGATTTTCGGGTCATGCTGGAGAAGCAGAAGGACGTGGACGCCGTGACCGTGAGCACGCCCGACCACGTCCACGCCGTGGCCGCCATGGCCGCCATGAAGTTGGGCAAGCATGTCTACTGCCAGAAGCCTCTCACTCACTCTATCCATGAGGCTCGGATGCTGACCGAGGCCGCCGCCGCGGGCAAGCTTGTCACTCAGATGGGTAACCAGGCCCACGCCGGCGAGCCTATCCGGCGGGCTGTGGAGTTGGTTAGGGCTGGCCTCATCGGCCAAGTTAAGGAGGCCCATGTTTGGACCAACCGCCCCATCTGGCCACAAGGCATGAGCAAGCGCGCCGCCAAGCAGGAGGTGCCCGCCGGCCTCGACTGGGACCTCTGGCTCGGCCCCGCTCCCTTTCGCGACTTCAACGCTGCCTACGTTCCCTTCAAGTGGCGTGGTTGGTGGGACTTCGGCACGGGTGCCCTCGGCGACATGGCCTGCCACATCATGGACATGGCCTACTGGGCCCTCGACCTTAAGTACCCTGACTCCGTCGAGGCCGAGCAAGGCGGTAACACCAAAGAGGCTGCTCCAAACCGGTCCACCATCACCTACCAATTTCCCAAGCGAGGGGACAACCCGCCCGTCACCCTCAAGTGGTACGACGGCCGCAAGGGCGGCAAGGGCAACCTGCCCGGCGAGGACGTGGCCGAAGGAGTCAACCTCAAGGGCTACGGCTCCGTGCTCGTCGGCGACAAGGGGAAACTCTACTTCAATCGCGGACGGACCACTTGGCTAGTCAAGGGACGCGACGCCGACGAAGTCGCCCAAATCGAAAAGGAGACTCCTAAGAGCATCGCCCGCACGCCCAACGAGGACGTGGAGTGGGTAGAAGGTATCAGGGGAGGGAGCGAACCGCTCTCCGGTTTCGCTCACTCTGGTCCCTTCACCGAAACCGTCTTGCTCGGCAACCTCGCCGTGCGTACGGGCAAGAAAATCAACTGGGACGGCCCCAACATGAAACCTGACGTTCCCGAGGCCGAGCAGTACGTACGCCGCAAGTACCGCAAGGGCTGGAGCCTGTAAGCTCCGAGGTCCGGGCCCGGCGGCGAGGCGCAGGGAGAGAACGGTGAAAAAGGCGGAGCGCCTGAGCTGGTTCCTCGTACTTTGCTTGACTACGGGGTGGCTTTCTCTCTTCGCCGCGCCGCAGCACGAGAAACGTTTTCGCCGCCCCGTCGCCCTCGCTTGGACGGGGGACGGTCACCTTGCCGTCGCCAATCGGGACGCTGGATCCATCTCGCTCCTCGACGTCGGGAAACACGCCGTGGCGAGCGAGACCCCCGTCGGCAAACGAATCACCTCCCTCGCCGCCCTCCCCGGTGGGCACCACCTCCTCGCCACTGATGAGGAAACCCACCAGCTCAACCTCCTCCGGCCCCAAGGCGCAAACTTGCGTCTCCTCGCCCAAGCCCGGGCACCTCACTCACCCGTGAACATTAAGGTGTCCCCGGATGGCGCCTTCGCCACCGTAACCTCTCTCTGGTCCCGCCGCGTCAGCCTCTTCCGGGTGGATCTCTCCGTCGATGTTCCGAGCCTCCGTCGCGAGTATGTCGCCGACCTCCCTTTTCCTCCCCGTCGCCAGTGGATTAATCCCGCGGGGGATAAGCTCGTCGTGGCCGACGCCTTCGCAGATCGACTCGCCATCCTTTCCCTGCCCACCCTCCGCCTCCTCGCCACCCGCACCCTTCCGGGCCACAACGTCGGTGGGCTCGCCCTCTCCCCGAACGGGACCGACCTCCTCGTCTCCCACCAAATCCTCAACCCTCTCGCCCCCACCACCCGCTCCCGCATCTTCTGGGGCACTGTTATGCGCAATGTGGTGACGGGGCTGGAACTGTCCGATCTCCTCGACCTCACCCGTCCGCCCGCCGCCCCCATCGCCCGCTGGAAACGCTACCCTGTGGGTGCCCAAAACCATGGGGCGGGCGAGCCTGGCTCCATGCTCACCGCCCGCAACGGAGCTTTCCTCCTCGGCATACGCGGTACGGGCGAGGTGGCTGTCTCCCCCGTCCTCAACGGCGAATGGAAACGCATACCAATCGGCAAGCGCCCCGTGGATGCCCTCCTCGGTCCCAAGGAAAACTTCGCCTACTTCGCCGACGTCTACGGCGACGCCGTCCGCGTCATCGACCTGCGCGACTCTCCCGTTCTCGTCTCCTCCATCTCTCTCGGCCCCACCCCGAAGCCTGGCCTGCTCCAGCGCGGCGAAGTCCTCTTTCACGACTCCCACCTCTCCCTCGACGGCTGGTTCTCCTGCAACAGTTGCCACACCGGCGGCCACACATCCGGGCGACTCAACGACAACTTTGACGACCACTCCTTCGGCACTCCCAAGCGCGTGCCCTCACTCCTCGGCACCGCCGAGACCGGTCCTTGGACCTGGAACGGTCTCCAAGGCTCCCTCACCACCCAAGTCCGGCAAACCCTCGCCACCACACTCCTCAACGGTGAACGCAAACACGGCCGCGTTTCACGGGAGGACGAGGAAGCCCTCGTTTCCTTCCTCTTCACCCTCCCCATCCCGCCCCCCCTCACCGAAGCTCGCGAGGAACCCCCCAACCCCGATTTTACCCGCGGCAAACTCCTCTTCGGCAAACTCGGTTGCAACGACTGCCACCGTAACACCCTTCTCACCTCGCCCGACGAGTACGACGTCGGCCTCTCCGACGAAGCTGGCGCACGCCTCTTCAATCCGCCTACTTTGCTCGGGGTCAGCCAGCGCGACCGCTTCTTCCACGACGGCTCAGCCCACTCCCTCCGCCAAGTTCTCGATCAAGCCGGCCACCCCGACGGAGGCGGCCTGACCCAAACCCAACTGAATCGCCTCCTCGCCTACCTCCGGGCCCTGTGAGCTCCGCGCAAGGGGCGGGAAGCCCCGAAAGAACTTGCTTTGCGGGGCGTCGTAGCGAGCATGGGTAGGATGCGTTGGCCGTCGGTTTTCGTGATTCTTTTCTCTTGGTTTGCTGCGGGGAGTTTCGCCTGGGCGCAGGAGCGGACGCCCTTCCGGACTTGGACGGCCACCACCGGGGCGAAGATTCAGGCCCGCTACCTGAATTTCGACGGGAAGCAAGTGACGGTGGAGCGAAGCGACGGCAAGCGATTCGTCTTCCCCGCGAATTTGCTGTCTCCATTCGACAGGTTGTATGCCCGGCGCATGGCGGAAAGCATTATGCCGACGGGTCGCCCGCGTCCAGAGCCCGTCGAACCCTTCAAACCCGCCGCACCCACCAATCCTGGGCCGCCGCCGTCACAGGGTTTGCCTGCGTGGACCACCTCGGTCCGGGATGACTGGTGGACCGGTCACGTCACCCCCGAAGCTTGGCGCACGGAAGCTCCGAAGCTCCTTTTCGCCCTTCGGAGCATTTGGAAGGACCCGCAACTGCGAGGGAGCCGAGAGGAGCGGGACTTTTTCACTTGGTTTCGACACTGGCGCTGGCTCGACCTTGGCAACCAAAGCTCCCTACTCGCCGGCGACCCCAAGTTGCAGGAAACCTTCCGGAAAATCGGGGCGGAGGAAGCCGTGCGGGACGTTTTTCTTCTCGCCTTGGATGTGGAGGACAACCGCCCGCGGGCCTTGGAAATCTTTCTCTCCATATTTTCCGAGCACCCCACCCTGATGCGTTCATACGCCGCCTTGGCCGCCGCATTCGCTGTGGTCTTCGACGGTCCTTTTCCCCTCAGTTGGCCTCACCGACAAGTCCGCAAGGAGAACTTGGCGACGGCCGCGGTGGACCTACCCTCCCGATTCGCCGCCTTGGTGGCCGCCGCAAGGAAACGCGAACTGGTCCACGACCCCGCCCGTCTCGAAGTCGGTGAGCTGAAGTTCGTGGTGGATCACCTCCTGGGCGAGGAAGAACTGGCCTGGGCCCGTCAAAACGTAAAGGAGGAGGTCTCCGCCTACGGCAAAACCTTTGCCTCCATCCAGTACGACAGAAACCGACTCAGCCAAGGCATCTTTACTTGGCCATACGGTCCTTACACCTTCGCGGACATTCGGAAACGCGGAGGCATCTGCGTGGACCAAGCTTACTTCGCGGCGATGGCGGGCAAGGCCAGGGGCATACCCACCCTCACTTTTTCGGGCAAGGGGTCGCGGGGCGGGCACGCGTGGTTCGGCTTCATGAAGGACGCGGGCAAGTGGGAGACCGACTGCGGTCGATTCGCCCAACACAACTACCCCGTGGGCAACGCCATGGACCCCCAAACCTGGAAACCCATCACCGACGACGAGTTGGAGGCCTACGCCCGGGGTGAAAAACGCTTCAACAACTTCAAGGCCAAGGCCATCGATTACTTCGAGTGGGCGCGCCTCAATCCCCAAGCTCCCTACCTGCGGGATGTCTTGCGCCGAGCCCGGAACTTGAATCCTTCGAACGAGAACATTTGGCGGTCGGAGGCGGCCTGGGTGGAGGCCAAGGTGACGGACTTGGAGGAACGGCGCAAGTTTTGGGAGGCTTGGAACAGGGCCTTCGCCAAAACCGTGGACCTGAAGATAGAGGGAATGAACAAGCTGGCCTCCGCTTACGAAGCCTTGGGCAACCCCGGTCAGGCCGACAAGATTCGGAAGTTGATCGTGAGCCAAAATCGGGGAGGCCGGGCGGACCTCGCCCTCAAGTCCGGGCAAGAACAACTGATGCGGTACGTCCGGGAAAAGGACTGGAACGGGGCCGACAGGCAGTACCAAAGCTACGTCCGCGACTTTTCCAAGTTCGGAGGCGAACTTTACTACCAAGTGGTCCGCCCCTACGTGAGCGCCTTGAGCCGGGCGGGAGAAGCTTCCCGGGCACGCAGGGCGGTCGATTTCCTGAAGAAGAGTGGAGTCGTAGACCTCGGTCCAGACAGCATCATAGCCAAAGACTTGGAGAAACTGGAAGCGGCCTTGCGGGGATAGGGAATTGTCGTTTTTTTACGCTTTTCACGCGTTTTTTCTAACAAAGCTTCCCTTCGGGCGTCGCTAAGAGTAGTACGTAGGAGGATATAGGCATGAGGCACAATCTCGTTAAGCTAGGAATACTGCTGTTGACAGGAATGATCGTCGCCCCACGGGAAGGGTGGGCAGGCGGCCTTATCGTGGTGGATAAGGCCCCGAGCGACTTGACCGTCAGGCATCCGTGGCCGCCGAGACCGCCTCTGCCTCCTCCTCGTCCTCCTCGGCCTTGGCCGATGCCTCGGCCGATTCATCGACATGCGCCTTTAGAGGTTAAGGAATGGAACGTAGAGGTTGAAGTGAAGGGGCAAGTGGCCGTGACTAAGACTCGGCAACTCTTTCATAACCCTTCCGCCCAACGTCTGGAGGGCACTTTCATCTTCCCCGTGCCCAAGGGCGCCCACGTGGAGAAGTTCTCCATGGAGGTGAATGGCAAGATGCAGGAGGCCGAATTGCTGGACGCCGACAAGGCCCGCAAGCTGTACGAGGACATCGTCCGCAAGGCCCGAGACCCCGCCCTCTTCGAGTACGCCGGTCAGGCCCTTTACAAGGTGCGCATCTTCCCAATCGAGCCTCGTACGGACAAAGAGGTGCGCCTGCGCTATGTACAAATCCTGCCCAAGGACGGCAACCTCGCCCGCTACCACTACCAACTGGACCTCACCAAGTACTCCCCCAAGCCCATCGGTACCTTTTCCTTCAAGGCGGAAATCGACGGTGGGGACAACGTCGTCAAGACCGTCTATTCGCCCTCCCACGAGGTCGAGATCAAGCGCAAGGGCAAGAACAAGGTCTTGGTGGGCATGGAGGAAAAGGATCTCGCCGCCAAGGAAAACCTGCTCCTCTACTTCGGCCTAAAGGGCAGGGGAGGGGAGGCCGTGACTCTGGACTTGCTAGCCCACCGGCCCGACAAGGACGCCGATGGCTACTTCCTCCTCCTCGTCAGCCCGCCTGCGTGGGACGAGATCGAGGGCTACGAGGAGCCCCCCAAGGACGTCGTCTTCGTCCTCGATTCCTCCGGTTCCATGCGCAAGGGGAAGCTGGAGCAGGCCAAGAAGGCACTAGACTTCTGCATCGACGGCCTCAACCCCAAGGACCGCTTCGAAGTCGTCCGCTTCTCCACCGAGGCCGAAGGCGCCTTCGGCGGTCTCCGTACCGCTTCCGCGAAGGCCAAGAAGCAGGCGGACGCTTTCCTTGAAGACATCCGGGCGGTGGGAGGCACCGCTATTGACGAAGCTCTCGAAGTGGCCGCCGAGGTCCTCGCCGAAAAGGCGGACAAGGCCCGCCCCGCCCAAGTCGTCTTCCTCACCGACGGACGCCCCACCGTGGGTCCCGTGAACGAAAAAGTGATTCTCGACC
Organism: uncultured Opitutia bacterium; assembly: GCA_964012695.1. Taxonomy (GTDB): domain Bacteria; phylum Verrucomicrobiota; class Verrucomicrobiia; order Opitutales; family Seribacteraceae; genus CAXGVD01. Next base: position 6,381 of record CAXGVD010000001.1, on the reverse strand, counting down.
GCCTTGGCAAACGTCTCGATAAGGTGAAGGCCAAGATTCGCGTCTTCTGCCTCGGCATCGGCCACGATGTGAACGCCCACCTACTCGACCGTCTCGTGGAGAAAACAGGTTCCGCCGGCGAATACGCTCTCCCCGAGGAGGACTTGGAGGTGAAGATTTCGCGCTTCTACGAAAAAATCGCCCGCCCCGTCCTCTCCGACTTGGAGCTGGAAATCGATGGGCCTGAGCGTGTCCGAAAAATCTACCCGCGCGACTTGCCCGACCTCTTCAAGGGCGAGCAACTGGTGGCCCTCGGACGTTACGAATCCGGCGAAGACGAGTCCGTGGTGAAGCTCTCCGGTTCAATCGCGGGCAAAAAGGTCACCTACAAGCTGGACGCCTCTTTCCCCGACAAGTCCAAGAAGAACGAATTCATTCCCCGCCTCTGGGCCATGCGCCGGGTGGGCTACCTGCTGGACGAGGTGCGCCTTCGAGGCGAAACCAAGGAATTGCGGGATGAAATCACCGGCTTGGCCCGCAAGTTCGGCATCGTGACTCCCTACACCAGTTACCTGATTCTGGAGGATGAAGAACGCCGCGGCGTGCCCGTGGCCAGACGTAGTTTGCCCGGCGGCAGGACACATTTCTTTTCGGGGCCTGTTACCGAATCCTTGGACTCCCTTGCGGCCCCCGCTCCCATCCTTAAGATGGAAGCCGAGCGCTACCTTCGGGAAAAGTCGGGCGAAGCTGCCGTCCGTGGAGCCGCCTCCGGACTCGCCCTCAAGGAGGCCGGTGGACTCGCCGACCTCGCCAAGGCCAAGTCCCTTGCCTATTCCCGCACGAACAACGGAAGAGACGATGAAGCCGGCCTAGCCTCCGAAACCACCGGCCCCGATAGCCGCATCGTGGAAGGCAAGACCTTCCACCGCGCCGGCGAGGTCTGGATCGACGATGAGGCCCGAGACGATAAGGATCTCGAGGTCGAGGAAGTCGAGTTCGGCTCCAAGGAGTACTTCGATCTTCTCGCCAAGGACGCCCGCCTCGCCAGCTGGTTGTCCGTCGGCGCCCAAATAGACGTCTTCTCCGAGGGCAAGCTCTACCGCGTCCGCTGAGAATTTTTTTCTTTCCTTCCTTCCCAATCCTAACACCCGTCACCGCCATGAACAAGCTCTCCCATCTCCTGCTCGCGCTCTGCCTCGCCGCCGCCCCCCTCTCCGCCAAGGACGCCGATGGCAAAAAGAAAAAAGGCCCCGACAAGAAGCGCGAGGTCATCGAGGTCTGCTTCGTCCTCGACACCACTGGCTCCATGGGCGGTCTCATCGAGGGGGCCAAGCAGAAAATCTGGTCCATCTCCAATGAAATCCTTGCCAGCGAGCCCACCCCTGACCTCCGCATCGCCCTCATCGGTTATCGGGACCGCTCCGACGCCTACGTGACCAAAATTCACGACCTCTCCGAGGACCTCGACGACGTCTACGCCAACCTCATGAAATTTCAGGCCCAAGGCGGTGGAGACACTCCCGAGTCCGTCAACCAGGCCCTTCACGAGTCGGTCACCAAAATCAAGTGGGACAAGAGCAGAGACGTCCTCAAGCTCGTCTTCCTCGTCGGTGACGCCCCGCCCCACATGGACTATCAGGACGACGTCAAGTACCCTGAAGTCTGTAAGCTCGCCGTGAAGAAGGACCTCGTCGTCAACTCCGTCCAATGCGGGAATATGGCCTCCACCACTCCCATCTGGAAGGAAATCGCCAAGCTTGCGGAAGGAGATTACGTGGCCATTGCCCAGACGGGAGGCGTAGCTGCCATAAGTACTCCAGTGGATGCTGAAATAGCTCGGATAAATCGCGAGCTCGGCGGCACCGTCGAGGCATACGGTGACTCTCGTCTGCGTACGCGAGTGTACGAAAAAGTGGAACTCGCTAAAAAAGCTGACGAGGAGGTGGCAGCGGACCGCCTTGCCGCTCTTTCACTCAAGTCAAAGGCTTCTTCCGTTTACCTTGCGGGAAGAAGCGGAGCAGCAGCGTTAGATATAGGAGCCTCCGCTCCGGCTACCGCTTCCGGCTTCTTCTCCGCCTCCTTTATAGACGGCGAGGGAGACCTCGTAGATGGTCTTCTCAGTGGTCGTTACGCTTACGACAAACTGGAAGAAGATAAGTTCACCGAAAAGCTCAAGAAGATGAAGCCCGCCGAGCGCAAGGCCTATCTGGAGAAGCAAGTGGCCAAACGCCGCGAACTCCAGAAACGGCTCGACGAACTCCTTGTCGAGCGTCGCAAGCACGTTGAGACCGAAAAGGCCCGCCTCGCCAAGGAAGGCAAGTCAGACGGCTTCGACTCCAAGGTCTCCGAAATCATATCCAAACGGCGTAGATAGTTAGCTTCTTCCACTCTTTTGACTTGTCCCGCTAGCGTTGCCCGCGTTTAGCTGGGCTTTATGGCGTGCCCCGATAACCTCACTCGCTCAGACGCCTTTCTCGTTCTAAACGGCCTCGCTAATGTCGGGCCCGTCATGCTCCGGCGTCTTCTGGATCGCTTTTCAGGAGACCCGATAGCCATTCTGTCGGCTTCTTCTTCCGACCTTAAAAGCGTAAAGGGAGTTGGTGAGAAGGCATCCACCGCCATTCGTGGCTGGGACAGCTCTTGGCTGGACAATGAACTAGGTCGTTTGGCGGAGCGTTCCGGCTGCTTCCTGACCCGCGAAGATCCCTCCTTCCCGCCCGCCCTCCTCGAAACCTTCGACCCTCCCATCGGGCTCTATTGCACGGGTGCGCCTCCTCACCCCGACGAACCTTGCGTCGCCATCGTCGGCACGCGTCAAGCCTCGCTCTACGGCCTGCGCATGGCCAAGACACTCGCGGCCGATCTCGCCCGCATGGGCTTTTGCATCGTCAGCGGCATGGCCCGCGGCATTGATGCCGCCGCCCACGAAGGGGCGCTGGAAGCGGGGGGCCGAACCGTCGCCGTCTTCGGGTGCGGGCCGGACGTCATCTACCCCCCCGAACACCTCGATCTCTACCGCCGCATAACCGCCTCGGGGGCCGTCCTTACCGAGTTCCCTTTCGGTCGCCGGGCCGACCGCCAAACCTTCCCCATGCGCAACCGCGTGGTCGCGGGAATGAGCGTGGGCGCAATCGTAGTGGAAAGCGCCGCCGCCGGAGGTAGTCTCATCACCGCCCGTTTCGCCGCCGAGCAAGGCCGCCAAGTCTTCGCCCTTCCGGGACGGGTGGATCAAGCGACTTCCGAAGGTTGCCATAAACTCATCCGAGAAGGGGCCACCTTGATCCGCAACGCTGCCGACGTGGCGGAGGAACTGGCTCCCTCCCTCGGTCTCGCTCTGCCGAGTTCCTCGCGCGAGGAGGCCCTTTCCGCCTCCGCCGCCGCTCCGTCTCCCCAAAACCTCACTCCCACGGAGCAGGCCCTCCACGCCGTTCTGGCCGACGGCTCCATCCTCAACCCCGACGCCCTCGCCGAACGAACAAAACTTCCCGCCCAAGAGGTTATGGCCACCCTCACAATGCTCGAAATCAAACGCCTCGTATCACGACGCCCCGACGGCGCCTTCGAAACTCGCTGAAACGGCTTCCCGAGCCTTTCCCATCTTGCACTTTCTGCTCCTTTCGGTAGCATCCCGAAGTCATGAAGGCCCTCACATTGGTGGACTACGATAAATTCTCCTACGGAGACGCTGAGGATCCCGTCCTCGGCCCTGCGGACGTTGTCGTGGACGTAAAGGCCTGCGGCATCTGCGGTTCGGACGTTCACGGCATGGACGGCAGCACGGGACGCAGGCGCCCTCCCGTCATCATGGGGCACGAGGCCTCGGGCATCATATCCGAGGTAGGTTCCGAGGTCCCCAAGTTGAAACCCGGAGACCGCGTCACCTTTGATTCCACAACCTACTGCGGAACTTGTCGCTATTGCACCCAAGGATTGGTCAACTTGTGCGAGAACCGCCAAGTCATTGGCGTCTCCTGCGAGGAATATCGCCGCCACGGCGCATTCGCGGAAAAAGTCGTCATTCCGCACCTAGGCGTCTGTCCCATTCCCGATGAAGTCAGCTTCGAGCAAGCCGCCCTTGCCGAGCCCGTTTCCATCGCCCTTCACGGCGTCAACCGTCTTCCCGTGAGAGGTGGCGAAACCGGCGTCGTTGTAGGCGCGGGCATGATCGGCCTCTTCCTTGTTCAAGCCCTCAAGGCCGCGGGTTGTGAAACGGTCTTCGCCGTTGACCTTGCAGAGGACAAGCTCGCTCTCGCCAAGGAACTAGGGGCGGATGAAACCTTCGTGCCCGGCAAGGACGACGTGGCCGCTCTCGTCCGCGAGGCCACGGAAGGGGAGGGCGCCCACCTTTCCGTGGAGGCGGTTGGAGTGACTGATACCGTTCGCCTCGCCATAGACGTACTCCGCAAAGGTGGGTCAACCTGTCTAGTCGGCAACCTTTCTCCGGACGTGAATTTCCCCCTCCAATCCGTCGTCACCCGTGAGCTCTCCGTCTTCGGGTCCTGCGCTTCCGCAGGCGAGTACGAGCAGGCTCTCTTGGCTGTGGCTGATGGCAGCATACTTGTGGACCCGATCATTTCGGCGGTCGCGGATTTGAAGGAGGGGGCCGACTGGTTCAATCGGCTCCGAGCGAACAAGGAGGGCCTGCTCAAGGTGGTCCTTCGTCCCTAAGCTAAACGGAAAAAGTTAACTTGAACCATAATTTTACGTAATGATTTCTTGATTCGGGCTAATTGAAGTCATTGAATTGCCTTAAATAGTTACTTAATGCGCGCAAGGATCCGCTCCATCTCTTCCTTTTCTTTAGCCGTCAGCAGGATGAAAACCTTCAGTAAACCTTTTCTTATCCTCGCCGTATTGATATCGGCGCAAGTCTTCCTATCCTCGCTTCAAGCCAAGAGAGGACCTCAGGACAACTGGTATCTGGAGAGAGAAGCCGCCTTTCCGCTCATGCCCTTTCTGAAGGAGCCTCATGGCTTTGCCATTGCTCCCAACGGGGACGTTTACGCTCCCAACTGGGGTCCGGCTAACGTTTCCGTATGGACAGTGGACGGGTCCTTCAAAACGGCTTGGGGCTCCGGAGGTTCCGGCAACGGGAAGTTGGACGGTCCGAGTAGTTGCTACGTATACGGGAACGAGGTTTTCGTCTCGGAGTATCATAACCATAGGGTACAGGTTTTCGACTTGAATGGGACCTATCTACGCAAATGGGGGGCATACGGTACCGGCGAAGGCCAATTCAATAAAGCCAGAGACGTCTACGTAAACATGGAGGGAGTACAAACCCCCGAAGTCTACGTTGCAGACCAAGGAAACCACCGCATCCAAGTATTCGAGTTGAACGGCACTTTCCTTCGCCAATTCGGTTCCTACGGAAACAACCTGGGTCAATTGAACAACCCGTTAGGTGTCTGCGTGGGTCCGGACGGCAAGGTATACGCCTCTTCTCATCACGGGCAAAAAGTTCAGGTATTCGAGCAGAACGGGAGCTCCGTACGAGAAATCGCCATCGGAATGTATGCGGCGGATCTCGCCTTCTCCGGAGACAAACTGGTGGTTGCCGGAGGCTCGCACCATCGGGTCAAGATCTTCGAAACCAACGGCAGCCTGCTCACCACTTTGGGCTCGGGCGCGGCAAGCAAGGAGGAAGGCCTCTTCAACGATAATTTCGGCATCGCCGTCGATGCCGCCGGGAGAATTCACGTTTCCTGCCGGGACAACCACCGCATACAGGTTTTCGACGTAAACGGAACCTACCTGAATAGCTACGGCGTTTATGGCTCAAAGGGCGTGGATATAACCGACCTGCTTCACACTCCCGAAAACACCTTCATCGTGGCGGATCCAGGAGGCGAGCGCATTATTGAAGTGGACGAGAATGCCAGCCTCATCCGTTATCTGGCCACCTACGGCTCCGGTGATGGTCAAGTGGATGATCCCCACTTCCTGGCTTGGGGCCCGGACGGTAAGATCTACGTCTCGGACAGAGACAATCACCGCGTCCAAGTGCTTGAGAGAAACGGCGCATTCGTGAGGGCCTTCGGAAGCAACGGTTCGGGCGACGGGCAATTCAATCAACCTCACGGGATCGTGGTTTCCGAGACGGGAGAGGTTTTCGTCGCCGACCGTTATAACCACCGCATACAGGTCTTCGATTCCAACGGAACCTTTCTGAGGAAATTCGGGAGTTATGGAAGCTTGGAGGGACAGCTGAACCAGCCAAGCGGGTTGGACTTGGATGACGACGGCAGCGTCGTGGTGGTTTCCTTCAAAGCCAACCGGGCCGTTTTCTTTGATCAACAGGGTCTTTTTCTCAGGCAATGGGGAATCGGCTCGCATGAATATACAGTCGATAACCTGAACAACGGATTGCTTGGTTTCGGCAGTACTTATTCTACTACGGTT